>JAYTLK010000062.1:0-16289 GCA_043729515.1 Herminiimonas sp. | reverse complement strand
GGCAACTTTTGTCATCGATTCCGGATGCGGCGATCCGCCTGCAGGATCTTGGAAGGCGACGCATAATGCCGCAGGGGCGCCTTGCCGGCGGCGCGCGGGAGACGGGCGATGGATGTGGGGCAAAAGCAGTGCGCAGCATCGGTGAACACCATGAAACGGGGCGTTTGTGCATTGGCTCTTCTTGGCGCATGTGCATTGGCTTTACCGGCATGGAGCAGCGAAGAACGCTACCGCATCGATCCGCAACACACGTTTTCGGTGTTCGAGTACGAGCACTGGGGCTTGTCGCTGCAACGCGGCCGGTTCGACGACAACAGCGGCAGCATTCTCTTCGACCCGACCAGCCACACCGGCAATATCGACATCACGATCGCGGCCGGGTCGGTCAGCACCGGCAGCGCCCTGTTCGACACCATCCTGCGCTCGGCCGAATTCTTCGATGCAGACCGCCATCCGACGATCCGATTTCGCTCCAGCCGGTTGCTGTTCGATGGCGACAAGCTCGCGCGGGTGGAAGGCACGTTGAGCATCAAAGGTGTCAGCCGCAACATCGTGCTAGAGATGAGCCGCTTCGATTGCCGCTTCATGCTGCTCTACGGTCGGCGTGCATGTGGCGCAAACGGCACTGCCCGCTTGTCTCGCAGCGATTTCGACCTCGGGCGTTACGTGCCTTTCGTCGGCGATGCTGTAACGCTGTACATCAGCGTGGAAGCAATCATCGAACCGGTGACGGGGCGCGGCAACGGCATGCAGCCCGAAGAAGGCGGTGCTCCAGCAGCCCGCTAAGGCAGCAGCACAGCCAGTTCATCGGCGCCCTCGCGCAGCAGCGGCAGGAACTGCTCTTCCATCTGCCGGCGCGGGACCCGGCCTGCCTGAGCGCCGACGTTCAGCGCGGCGACTACCGATCCCGAGGCACCACGCACCGGCACGGCGATCGAACGCAGGCCGATTTCCAGTTCCTCTTCCACCACTGCATGGCCAGCTTCGCGCACGCCGGCGAGTATCTCGCGCAGGCGCTTCTGGGTGGTGATCGTATGCGGCGTCATCGCCTGAAGTCGGGTGCGGGCGAGATAGCGCTCGCAGTCGATTTCAGGCAATCCCGCCAGCAGCACGCGTCCGAGCGAGGTGCAGTAAGCAGGCAGGCGGCTGCCAGGATTCAGCGCCACCGACATCACGCGCGAGGTCGCCGAGCGGGCAATGTAGAGCACCTGATCGTCGTCTAGAACGGCAAGCGAACAGGATTCATGCAGACGCCGGGTAATGTCGTCCAGGCAGGGTTGGGCGGAGAGCGACAATGGTGTCGAAGAAAGGTAGGCATATCCCAGGCCAAGGATTTTTGGACGCAGGGAAAAATTGTTCATCTCCGCGTCTGCATAACCGAGCTGCTTGAGGGTATGCAGGCAGCGGCGGACGGCGGCGCGTGGAATGCCGGTTTGGGTGCTGATCTGGGCAATGGTCATGGTGCGCCGGGCGTCACCGAAGGCGCGCACCACCGCCAGGCCGCGGGCGAACGAGGTCATGAAGCTGGGATCGGTCAGGGCGTCGATTTGCCGGGCGATGCTGCGCTCCTCCGGCGGTACGGCGCCAGGCGCGGCTGCATCTTCATCCGGCAGTGTGCTGCGCGGGCGCGTGCGGGGCGCACGGGCTGGCTTCCTTGCAGGTGGATTCGGCATCTGATCACGCATTCAGGCGAGGTTTGCAAGCATTTTTTCTTGACGGTGATAGCAGGCCGTCGCTACACTGCATGTGCGAACAGCAGACATTTGTGCGGTGATCGAACAGCATGGGTACAGTATAGTTGAGTCGGCCACGGCCGCGCAAGCGGGCTGGACCGGCAACTCCTTTCTTCCGAAGGTCCGACGTGATCGATAAAATTTCCGAGTCGGCGCAGCAGGCAGTGGCCGGTATTGCCGATGGCGCCACCGTCATGATCGGCGGCTTCGGCGGCGCTGGCATGCCGACCTTGCTCATCGATGCGCTGATGGCGCAAGGGGCGCGTGAACTCACCATCGTCAACAACAATGCCGGCAATGGCGACACCGGCCTGGCTGCCTTGCTCAAGGCGCGGCGGGTGCGCAAGATCATCTGCTCGTTCCCGCGGCAAACCGATTCCTGGGTTTTCGATGGTTTGTATAAAGCTGGCGAGATCGATCTCGAACTCACGCCGCAGGGCAATCTGGCCGAGCGCATTCGTGCCGCCGGCGCCGGCATCGGCGGTTTTTTTTCGCCGACCGGCTACGGTACGCTGCTGGCCGAGGGCAAGGAAACCCGGCTGATCGACGGCAGGCATTACGTGCTCGAGTCGCCGATCCATGCCGATTTCGCGCTCATCAAGGCGCATCGCGGCGACCGCTGGGGCAACCTCGTCTATCGCAAGAGCGCCCGCAACTTTGGCCCGATCATGGCGATGGCCGCGAAGTGCACCATTGCCCAGGTCGCGCGGGTAGTGCCGCTGGGTGAACTCGATCCGGAAGCGATCGTCACCCCCGGCATCTTCGTCCAGCGCATCGTCGAGGAGGCCCGAGGATGAGCCAGCAGATCCGCCGCTTTACCCGCGAAGAGATGGCCGCCCGCGTGGCGCAGGACATTCCCGAAGGCGCTTATGTAAACCTTGGCATCGGGTTGCCGACCATGGTCGCCAACTACCTGCCGGCCGAGCGTGAGATTTTCCTGCATAGCGAAAACGGCCTGCTCGGGATGGGCCCGACACCCGCACCCGGCGAGGAAGACGAAGATCTGATCAACGCCGGCAAGCAGCCGGTGACATTGCTGACCGGCGGCGCGTATTTTCATCATGCCGATGCATTCGCCATGATGCGCGGCGGACATCTCGACATCTGCGTGCTGGGTGCCTTCCAGGTCTCGGCCAGCGGTGACCTTGCCAACTGGCACACGGGTGCGCCAGACGCGATCCCGGCAGTCGGCGGCGCGATGGACCTGGCACTTGGCGCGCGCAGCGTGTTCGTGATGATGGAACATCAGACCAAGAGCGGCGGCAACAAAATCGTTTCGCAATGCAGTTATCCGCTCACCGCCATCGGTTGCGTCGACCGCATTTACACCGACCTGGCCGTGATCGACGTGACCGCCGAAGGTTTGCGTGCGGTGCAGATGGCAGACGGCCTGACATTCGATGTGCTGCAATCCATGACCGGAGCACCGCTGCTGCCGCCGGCGTGACGGTCTGCATTCCGCCTTATAACCTGCCCTTCTTCACCGACGCCATGATGCCTGCATCGTGATTCCAGCCTGAGCACATGCCTGGCAACACGTCGGCGCGACAGACAAACCGACACAACTGACACAACTGACACAACTGACACGCGAGGAAATTCCATGACTGACGCTTTCATCTGCGACGCGCTGCGCACACCGATCGGCCGCTTCGGCGGCGCCCTGCGCGAAGTGCGCGCCGACGACCTCGGCGCGATTCCGATCCGCGCCTTGCTGGCGCGTCATCCCCTGCTCGACTGGGCCGCCATCGACGACGTGCTCTACGGTTGCGCAAACCAGGCCGGCGAAGACAACCGCAACGTCGCGCGCATGTCGGCGCTGCTGGCGGGCCTGCCGCCGGAGGTGCCCGGCGCAACCATCAACCGCCTGTGCGGTTCCGGCCTGGATGCGGTCGGCAGTGCGGCGCGCGCGATTCGCTGCGGTGACACGCAGCTGATGATTGCCGGCGGCGTCGAGTCGATGACCCGTGCGCCTTTCGTCATGGGCAAGGCAGACACGGCGTTTTCACGCAATGCGCAACTGTTCGACACCACCATCGGCTGGCGCTTCATCAATCCGCTGATGAAACAGCAGTATGGTGTCGATGCAATGCCGGAGACGGCCGAGAACGTCGCCGATGATTACCAGATCTCGCGCGCTGATCAGGACCGCTTTGCCGTGACCAGTCAGAACAAGGCGGCTGCCGCGCAGCAGAACGGCAGCCTGGCCGAAGAAATCACGCCGGTCGTGATTCCACAGAAAAAAGGCGACCCGATCACCGTCAGCCAGGACGAGCATCCACGCGCGACGTCGATGGAAGCGCTGGCAAGACTGAAAGCGATCGTGCGCCCGGATGGCACCGTTACCGCCGGCAATGCGTCGGGTGTGAACGACGGCGCCTGTGCCTTGTTGATTGCCAGTGCCGACGCGGCACGCACGCACAACCTGACACCCAAGGCCCGC
The DNA here is from genome assembly GCA_043729515.1 of Herminiimonas sp. GTDB lineage: Bacteria > Pseudomonadota > Gammaproteobacteria > Burkholderiales > Burkholderiaceae_D > JANXSS01. Next base: position 12,113 of record JAYTLK010000062.1, on the reverse strand, counting down.
ATCGTCGGCATGGCGACGGCGGGCGTGGCGCCACGCGTGATGGGAATCGGCCCGGCGCCAGCATCGCAGAAGCTGCTGAAACACCTCGGCATGACGATCGACCAGATGGACATCATCGAATTGAACGAAGCCTTTGCCGCACAGGGCCTGGCGGTGTTGCGCATGCTCGGCGTGGCCGACGACGATCCACGCGTCAATCCCTATGGCGGCGCAATCGCGCTCGGCCATCCGCTGGGAATGAGCGGCGCACGCCTGGTCACTACTGCCATGTACCAGCTGCACAAGACCGGTGGCCGCTATGCGTTGTGCACGATGTGCATCGGTGTCGGCCAGGGCATCGCACTGATCATCGAACGCGTTTGATCAGCGGCTGCGCAACCGATCCTCAAACTACCCGGCCCGACGGCCGCCATTTCGGGTGACACTTCTGATGAAAAACCTGTCGCGCATCGCCCGGACACTTCTGTCCGGCCTGTTTTCGGTTGCGCTTGTCCTGGGCAGTGCCGCGCCGGCACGGGCGCAAGTGCGGCTCGACGCTGGTCTGGCCACCGTCATCGACGATCTGGTTGCGGCCAACCGGATCTTGTTCAATCAGGGCGTGGTCGATGGTTTCGGCCATGTCAGCGCCCGCAGTCCGACCGATCCGAGCCATTTCTTCATGGCGCGCAGCGTTGCGCCGTCGATCGTCACCTCCACCGACATCATGGAATTCGATGCCGACGGCAAGCCGGTGGGCAATGACACCCGGCAGCCCCATGCCGAGCGTTTCATTCACAGTGAAATCTACCGGACCCATCCGGAGGTCAAGGCCGTGGTGCATGCGCATTCACCGGCCGTGATTGCGTTCGGCGTGGCCAATGTCGCGCTGCGGCCGGTCTACCACATGGGTGCTTTCCTGGGGCGCGGCACGCCGATCTTCGACACCCGCGACACGGCGCGCCCGTCGCCCGAGACTGACTTGCTGGTCAAGAATGCGGCGCTGGGCGCCAAGCTGGCAGAAAAACTCGGCGCCAGCAGCGTGGTGCTCATGCGCGGCCACGGCTTCACGGCCGTGGCCGGCTCGGTGCCGGTGGCCGTGTTCCGGGCGATCTACACCGAACAGAATGCCCGCATCCAGGCCGACGCGATGAAGCTCGGCACACCGCATTTCTTGAGTGAACAGGAAGCGGCGCTGGCGCAGGCGACGATGGAGCCGCTCAGCGTGCGATCATGGGAAATGTGGCGGCGTCAGGCAGGGCTGGTGCCTTGAGGATCGAAACCTTGGCCCTCACACCAACCGAACCTTGAAGCTGCGTCCCTTGATGTTGCAGTCGGCAAGCCGCACCGCAGCCTGCCTGGCGACGCGCCGATCGAGCGCCACGTAGGTCTGGAATTCGAACACATTGATCTTCCCGACCTGCTCCTTGGTCAACCCGACATCGCCGGTCAAGGCGCCCAGCAGGTCTCCTGGTCGCAGCTTGTCCTTCTTGCCGCCCATGACACACAGCGTGACCATCGGCGCTTCGAGCGGGCCACCGGGGCTTGCCTCCAGTGCTGCCAGGTCGAACCAGGCAACTGGCGCCTGTTGATACTGTTCGATCAGCCTGACCCATTTTTTCTCGTTCGGCGCACACAGGCTCAGTGCCAGTCCGCGTGCGCTGCCGCGCCCGGTGCGGCCGACCCGGTGGATATGGACTTCGGTATCCTTCGATACATCGACGTTGACGACTGCTTCCAGGCTCTGGATGTCGAGCCCGCGGGCGGCGACATCGGTTGCCACCAGCACCGAGCAACTGCCGTTGGCAAACAGGACCAGGATCTCGTCGCGCTCCCGCTGTTCGAGGTCGCCATACAGCGCCATTGCGGAAAATCCTTGCGCTTGTAATTCATCGGCCAGCTCCCGGCAGTGGATCTTGGTGTTGCAGAACGCCAGCGTGGAAGCCGGCCGGTAGTGTCGCAGCAGGCGTGCCACCGCGCCATTGCGGTCGTCGTAATCGACTTCATAGAATCGCTGTTCGATGCGGCTGTCGTCATGTTGCGCCTCGACCTTGATTTCGGTCGGCTCGCGCAGAAACCGGGCGCTGGCGCGCCGGATGTCGTCGGGATAGGTGGCCGAGAACAGCAAGGTCTGGCGCCGCGCCGGGCAGGCTGCGACGATGCCGGCGATCTCTTCGTAGAAGCCCATGTCGACCATGCGGTCGGCTTCGTCCAGCACCAGGGTCTGGATGGTCGACAGGTCGATGGTGGCGCGGCCGATATGGTCGCGCAAGCGACCCGGCGTGCCGACCACGATGTGGGCGCCATGCTCGAGTGAAGCGATTTGCGGGCGCATCGGCGTGCCGCCACAGAGCGTCAGAATCTTCGTGTTCTCGGCGAACCGCGCCAGGCGCCGCAGTTCATTGGCCACTTGGTCGGCCAGTTCACGGGTCGGGCAGATCACCAGCGCCTGCACGGCGCGCCAGGTGGGGTTCAGGCGCTGCAGGATGCCGATGCCGAAGGCCGCCGTCTTGCCGCTGCCGGTCTTGGCCTGGGCAATCAGGTCACGTCGGTCGAGGATCACCGGCAGGCTGTGAGCCTGGATCGGCGTCATGGTGTGATAGCCGAGCGCGTCGAGGTTGGCCAGCAGGGAGGGGGAGAGCGGTAGCGCTGAAAAAGCAGTGTCGGTATCGGCTGGCATGTAACGGGATCAGATCATTTCCAGTGGACGCGGCGCCGTCGGCACCGCGTGCGACCGGCGAGTATGCCATCACCGGCGCCAGATGTGCCCGATTGTGGGTAGTGTCTTCATGAGCCGACCTGGCGAGCAGGGTCGCGCGATGCCGCCGAGTCATCGTCAGCAATACTGTCTGGCACCCAGCCCGGCGCGCCGAACGACATCACGCCCTGAACACATCCAGCCGCCCCAGGGCCGCACTGGTCGCAGGTGCGACCTGCAACATGAGACGCGCGGGTCGTTTTCCGGTGCAACATGCTTGCGTGGTCCGTTGCAGGAATGGTCCATGCCGCGGGTGTGGATGCATAGATTGGCGATTTTCTTTCCCAGCCAGTTTTCCGTCACCTGGCTGTTCTGCCCGGTACCGACCACGACCTTGACGGCATGCGGCCGTGTGCGCGGCGCACCTGGGTAATCGTGCGATTCTGCAAAGTAGGACGTTGCCAATGCGGCGAGCAGAGGGTTCATTGCCCCATCCCGGGCGGCACCATCGCGGCTGCACGCCTGTGTAATCTGCCTGATCAGTGCTGCATTGCTCTGCATGAACGAAGCAAGGCGCGCCGGCTGCAGGGTTCTTTGGGCAGTGTCGGCTCACAACCGCCGGCGCAACAACGCACGCGCGCTGCAGGAAGTCGACCTGCCACCCAGTTGGCTATTTGGCGGCCACGCTGGCCGCCTTGTCCCAGCCGCCACCCACGGCCCGATACAAGCCAACGGCCGACGCCAGATGCGCCCGCTGCACGTCGATCACCTGCGACTGCACCGCCAGCAGATCGCGCTGCGCGGTGAGCACTTCCAGGTAGCTCGAATAGCCGTTGTTGTAGCGTAGCGTCGCCAGGCGCAGCGTGTCCTTCAGCGCCACCGCGCGCCGATTCGACGCACCGTAGATCCGGTCGTTGATCGCCAGACCCGTCAGCGCGTCATGCACGTCGCGGAAGGCGCTCTGCACCGACTGCACGTATTGCGCCTGGGCCTGGGTCTTGCGCGCTTCGGCGCCGGCCACCAGCGCGCCGATGGCGCCAGCCCGGAAAATCGGCTGCGTCAGTCCGGCGCCCAGATTCCAGAGCACCGACGCCGGATTGATCAACTCCGACAACCGGTTCGACTCATAGCCGCCGCTGCCGGTCAGGCGCACGCTCGGGAAGTACTGCGCCCGTGCCTGACCGATGTCGGCATTCGCCGCCACCAGCGCCTGCTCGGCGGCGATGATGTCGGGCCGGCGGTTTAGCAGGTCGGCCGGCAGATTGGTCGGCGTAGTCAGGTTCGCATAAAGCGCCTCGATGGCAGCGCCACGGGCGATGGCCGGCGTGGCCACGAGTGCCGGACTGCGCCCGGCCAGCAGTGCGATCGCCGACTCGGTATTGGCGACCTGTTGCTGGCCCTGCGCCTTGCTGACTTCGGCGGCCTCGGCTTCGGCTTCCGCCTGATGCAATTCCAGGGTGCCGATCGAGCCGGCTGAAAAACGTTTCTGCTGCAGACGCAGGTTGTCCTGGCGAGTCTTGAGGGCGTTGTCGGCCAGCGCCACCTGCGCATCATAGGAGCGCAGGGCAAAATAATTCTGCGCGAGCGTCGCGTACAGGCTGGTCAGCACCACGCCCTGGTTGGCCTGTTGCGACAGCAGCCGGGCGCGGGCCGCTTCATCAGCGCGGGCGAACTTGCCCCAGAAATCGATTTCATAGGCAGCGGTGAACGCCAGCCGGAAATCCTTGCTGTTGGTGCCTACACCCGGCGGCAACAGATTGGTGTTCTCGCTAGCACGGCTGCGGGATGCGCCAAGCGCTGCATCGACCGTCGGATACCGATTCGAATTCGTGATCGATTCATTGGCCCGCGCCTCGGCCACGCGGGCTGCCGCCAGCACCAGATCCTGGCTGTTGGCAGTGGCTTCGTTCATCAGGGCGTCGAGCGCCGGATCCTGGAATGATTTCCACCAGACGAGCAGGTCGAACGGCGCGCTCGACACGGCAGCCGAGGCCGAAGCCGGTGGCGCCACCGTGATCGTGTTCGGCACATCGAGCGCCGGGCGGGCATAGTCCGGCCCGACCGTCATGCAGCCGCCGAGCCCGGCCAGCGCCAGCGCTGCAACCATCGGCAGCAGCGTCGCCCCGAAGCGCACGGACAGCTGCTGCGCAGACCTGCCAAGGCGTGGAGAAGATTTCAACGGTTCAAACATGATCGGGATCCTTGGCAGCATTCGACCCGGCGCCATGCAACGGAACATGGTCCGGGTGGTGAAAATCTTCGTCGGTGGTCTTCAAGCGCCGGTCGTTGATCAGCTTGAAAAACAGCGGCACCAGGAAGATGGCGAGGAAGGTCGCCGCCAGCATCCCGCCCAGAACGCCGGTGCCCAGTGACTGCCGTGCCGCAGCACCCGCGCCGTGCGAAAACGCCAGCGGCACCACGCCGAGAATGAAGGCCAGGGAGGTCATCAGGATCGGCCGGAAGCGCAAGCGCGCCGCTTCCAGGGCTGCCGCCACCGGCGCATAGCCTTCATGCACTTTCATGACCGCGAACTCGACGATCAAAATCGCGTTCTTGGCCGACAGACCGAGCAGGGTGACCAGGCCGATCTGGAAATACACGTCATTATTGAAGTGCCGCAGATACACCGCCAGCAACGCGCCGAACACACCGAAGGGCATCGCCAGCAGCACCGAGAACGGCAGCGACCATTTTTCATATTGGGCTGCCAGGATCAGGAAAATCATCAGCACGCCGGCGCCCAGGGCAATGCCGGCCGCGCTGCTGCTGCGTTTTTCCTGGAACGAGGCGCCACCCCAGTCGTATGTCACATCGGCCGGCAGCACCTTGGCTGCGGCCCGCTCCATGGCGGCAATCGCCTGGCCGGAACTGTAGCCCGGCCTGGCGTCGCCCAGCATCTTGATCGCCGGCAGGGCATTGAAGCGCTCCACCGAATCCGGACCACTGACGAATTTCACGGTCGTGAAGGCCCGCACCGGCACCATCTGGCCCGAGGCCGAGCGCACGTACATGTCGCCGAGGTTGTCCGGCTTGGCGCGATACTCGCCCTCGGCCTGCAGCTGCACGGTGTAGATGCGGCCGTTCTTGTTGAAGTCGTTGACGTAATAGCTGCCCATGGTCGCGGCCAGCGTGTTGTAGACGTCGGAGAGCGTGACGCCGAGCGAGCGTGCCTTTTCATTGTCGACATCGACGAACAGTTGCGGCGAATTCGCCTGGAACAGGGTTTTCACCCCCGCCAGTTCCGGCTGCTTGTTGGCTTCGGCAATCAGCGCCGGCAGCAATTGCGCCAGGCGCTTGACGCCGCCTTCGCCCTTGTTCTGCAAATAGAATTCCAGGCCACCGGTCTGGCCAAGTCCCTGGATCGCCGGCGGGCTGAAGAACAGCGGCAAGCCTTCCTTGATGCGGCCGGTCTTGTAATAACTTTCACCGACGATCTGCTGCGCCGATTGCGTGCGCTCACCCCACGGCTTCAATGGGAAAAACATGGTCGCCGCTGATGACTTCAGGCCGCCGCCGCCCAGGAAGTCCAGGCCCACCAGCGAGAAGATGGTGTCGATGTTCTTGTTGGTCCCTTCGATCGCCTCGATCTGCTGCACCATGGCGTTGGTCCGATCCAGCGAAGCGCCCTCCGGCAAAATCGCCGCACCGATGAAATAACCCTGGTCTTCATCCGGCACCAGACCGCCCGGAACCGATTTCCAGAGCACGCCGGCCAGCAGCACCATGCCCGCGAACAGCGCCAGTCCGAGCACGGCGCGCTTCATGAAAAACGTCACGCCCGCGGTGTAGCGATGGGTCAGCCACAGGAAGCGTCGGTTGAACCAGAGGAAAAACCGGTGATGATTTTCGGTGTGCGGTTTCAGCAGTACCGCGCATAGCGCCGGCGTCAGCGTCAGCGCAACCACACCGGAGAGCACCACCGCAATCGAGATCGTGACCGAGAATTGCCGATACAACTCGCCGGCCAGGCCACCCAGGAATGCGATCGGGCCAAACGCCGCCACCAGCACCAGCACGATGGCGATCACCGGACCCGTGACTTCATGCATCGCCTCGATTGCCGCGTCTTTGGGCGACATGCCTTCCTCGTTCATCAGGCGCTCGACGTTCTCCAGCACCACGATCGCGTCATCGACCACGATGCCGATGGCCAGCACCATGCCGAACAGGGTCAGGGTGTTGATGCTGTAGCCCAGCAGATGCAGACCCGCCATGGTGCCGATCAGCGACACCGGCACGGCCAGGGTCGGGATGATGGTCGCGCGCCAGCTCTGCAGGAACAGATAGACCACCAGGAACACCAGCACCATCGCCTCGGCCAAGGTCTTCAAGACTTCGGCGATCGATTCGGTGACGAAGGGCGTGGTGTCGTAGGGCGTCGAATAGGTCATCCCCTGCGGGAATTTTGCCTTCAGTTCCTGCAGCGTCTTTTCGACTGCCTTGCGGGTGTCGAGCGCATTGGCGCCGGTCTGCAGGAAGACGCCGATCGGCACCGCCGGATGGCCGTTCACCCGGCCATAGAAACTGTAGTCCTTGGAGCCGAGCTCGACCCGCGCCACATCCTTGACGCGGATGGTTGCGCCATTTGGGGCGGTGCGCAGGATGATGTTGGCGAATTCCTCGGGTTCCAACAGGCGGCCGCGGGCAGTCACGGTCAGCGTCAGTTCTTCGGTGTTGCCGGGCGGGGCGCCGATCTTGCCGGCGGCGTACTGCGCGTTCTGTTCGCCGACTGCGGTGGCAATGTCGCCCACCGTCACGCCGAGTTGCGCCATGCGGTCCGGCCGCATCCAGATGCGCATTGCATAATCTTTCGCGCCGAAGATCTGGACGTTGGTCGTGCCCGGCACCCGCTTGATGGCGTCCAGCACGTTCTGGGTGGCGTAGTTCGACAGGAACAGCGCGTCATAGCGGTTGTCGGGCGAATAGAGCGCCGCCACCACCAGGAAATTGGCCGAACTCTTGGACACCGTCACGCCCTGGCGTCGTACTTCCTGCGGCAGCTTGGCATCGGCCTGGCGCACGCGGTTGTTGACGTTGACTGCCGCGATATCGAGATCGGTGCCGACTTCGAAGGTGACGTTGATCGATACCCGGCCATCGGCCGATGAGACCGAGTCCATGTAGAGCATGTTTTCGACGCCGTTGATCTGTTCCTCGATCGGCGCGGCCACGGTGCGCTCGATGACTTCGGCCGAGGCGCCCGGATAGATGGCGGTGACGTTGACCACCGGTGGCGAGATTTCCGGATAGCGCGAGATCGGCAGGACACGCAGCGCTGCCAGGCCGGCCAGGACGATGATCAGTGCCAGAACCGTGGCAAAAATCGGCCGGTTGATGAAGAATTTGGAGAACATGTGGGTTCCTTGGCGGCTGGGCGATGAAGTCGATGCGATTCTTGGACGGTGGCCAGTGCCGGATCAGGCCTGGCCACCGAGTCGGTTCGCGTGGCGCGGATCAGCGCCGACGAACCATCCAGCCTTAGCGCGCTGCGGCCGGCTTGTTGATGTTCGGCGCCCCTGCTGGCGCAACGGCCGGCGCCGGCGCTGCACCCAGCGGCACCGGCGTGACCGTCATGCCCGGGTCATGCGCCTTGATGAAGCCATCGACCAGCACCCGTTCACCACCTTGCAATCCTTTGGTGACGATCCATTCGCCGTTGCTCCAGCCATCGAGTTCAACCGGACGCGGCGCGAGCTTGTTGTCCGGCGTGACGGTGAAGACGATCTTGCCCATCGGGCTGTCAATGACCGACCGCTGCGGCACAGCCAGCGCATTTTCCCGCTTGGCACCGCCCAGGATCACGCGCACGAACTGGCCCGGACGCAGGCTGCCGTCGGCATTCGGAATCTGCGCCCGGGCATCGAAGCCGCCGGTGGCGGTGTTGATCTTTTCACTTGCGAAATTCAGCCGGCCAGGCGTAGGGAAGATGCTGCCATCGGCCAGCTTCAGCTTGACGTCGAATGCCAGGGCGCCATTGGCGGCGCGTTTGCCCGGCAAGCTCACCCGTCCCTGCCGGACATCGTTCGACAGTTTCAGGTAATCGGCTTCCGGCACGCTGAAATTCACATACACCGGGTCGGTCTGCACCAGCGTCGTCAGCAGGCTGTCGGTCGGGGTGACCAGGCTGCCGTTTGCCTTGACGGCCACGCCTGTCACGCCGGAGATCGGCGCCACGACCTTGGTGTATCCCAAATTCAATCGGGCTTCGTTGACCTGTGCCTGCACCTGTTTCATGCTCGCAGTGGCGGTCTCGGCGGTCGATTTCGCGTCGTCGAATTCTTTCTGGCTGATCGCGTTTTCGGCCGCCAGCGGCGTCAGGCGCGCCAGCTCGCGGCGCGCCTGGTTCAACCTGGCCTGGGCCACCCCGGCATTCGCTTCGGCCGCCGCCAGCTGGGTCCGGTAGGCGCCAGGATCGATCTGGAACAGCACCGTGCCGGCCTTGACCCGGCTTCCCTCTTCATAAAGCCGGTTTTCGACGATGCCCGACACCCGCGCCCGCACTTCGGTCTCGCGCGAGCCGGCGGTCTGGCCGACATATTCATAGCCGGTGGCAATGTCCTTGCGGTTGACCGTCACCACGGTGACTTCGGGCGGCGGCATTGCACCGCCCGGTGCACCTGCAGGCTGCCCCTGCCCATCTGCCTTGCCGCATCCGGCCAGCACGATGCACGACAGCGCTGCGGCAGCGGCAAAGCGCGTCTTTGCACGCAGTGGCGCGGATGAACGCAGCGAGAACACGCGGGGATGAGCAGGGCGGATGGCGATGTACATGGCGGTTCTCGGCAGGAGGGGGACGTGGTATTATATATACATACATGAATGTTTGTGATGCGCACTGCAATATTTATTTGTCACTGAGAAATCTTAGCTGGCTGCGATGACGCTTGAATGAAGTGCAAAGGTAAAAATGGTTTTTCATGGTGCGTAAAGCAAAAGGCGAGTCCGAGGCGACTTGTGCAGCGCTGCTCGATGCAGCCGAACGGGAGTTCGCCGTCAAGGGCGTGGCCCACACGACGTTGAATGATGTCGCCTGCGCAGCGGGTCTGACGCGGGGCGCCATCTATTGGCACTTCAAGGACAAGAGTGCGCTGGTGCAAGCCATGTGCGACCGCGTGTTCCTGCCGATGCAGACGCTGTTGAACGAGATTTCCGCTGCCTCGGCATATGATCCGTTGGCCGCGTTGCGCCAGATGATGCTGCACATGCTGGAACAAGTTTCCCGCAACCCGCGCCAGCGCGCGGTGTTCGACATCATGTTTCATCATTGCGAAAAAAATCCGGAGATGGATTTTTTCAATCACGAGAAGCAGAAACGCGGCGAATGCCTGGCCAAGATCGAAGCCCTGGTGGTGCAGGCTGTCGTGCAGGCGAAATTGCCGGCGCGGACCGACACGGCGCTTGCGGTGCAGGCGGTCAACGGTTATCTGATCGGCCTGATCTACGAATGGCTTATTGACCCGGGCGCATACGACCTCGAGCGGCATGCCGGCGGCATGATCGACATGTTTCTCGCGGGCCTCGCAGCGTGCCCCCCCTTGAAAGCGCCGTGAAGGCCGCTTTCCGCTGCTAGGTTGCCTGCCGCTTCAGGTAAAGCGGTTGGATGAGAAAACAGGCGAGGCAACCAGCAAGCTGTTGCGCGACGCCTGTCCTCACTGCATGGTGCGGTCGCTGGCAAACCCAGCGGGATCGAAGCGGAACAGCTTCGTCGCCAGCGCCGGCTTGCTGTTCGGCTTGAACCAGGACATGTCCATGATCCGCGAACTGGTGATGTAGATCATCCCATCCGGCCCTTCGGCAAACGTATCCGGCCAGCGAAGGCGGCTGTCCTGGAACAGCACCGATACCCTGCCGTTGCGCCGCACCTTGATGGCGTTTTCTTCCACGGCGCTGATGTACATGGTGTCGTCGCGCGTGATCAACAGCCCGTCGGCCGGACCGTTCTCGCCAACCTTCTCGACCTTTGCCGCCAGCATCCGGGCGTCGAGCCCGAGGTTGCGCATTGCCTCCGTCTCGATGCGATACAAGGTCTTGCCCTTGATCGCCTGCCAGTACAGCTGACGTCCGTCATTCGACAGCGCAATGCCATCGGCCGCGAATTCGACCCCGCGCCCGTCAGTGCGGCGCAGAACCTTGCCATCGATCTTGACCTGCACGTCACTTTCCGATTGCGTGCTGGGGTCGCCCGATAGAACGCGGCGGGTCTTGCCGGAAGCGATGTCGACCACCAGCAAGGCGCCGATCGCGCCCGAATCGGTGATGTAGGCATATTTGTCATCCGGGCTGAAGCGCACGTCATTGAGATAACTGCCTTGCGGCGCGGCGCTCTCATCGAAGGCAATGGTGCGACTGATCTTGTCGGTAGCCAGATCGATCTTGACCAGCTTGGGTGCGTCTGGCACCAGCAGGCTCTGCGCCGGCGCACCGGGGTCGAGGATCCACAAATCGCCCTCGTGATCGGCGACCACGCTCTGCACGCACACCCAATGATCATGTGCGCTCAGCTGATCACGCTTGGCATTGCGCCAGGCATTCCACTCGTTGTTCGGAAACGGAATCAGCGTGCCATCGCCCTTGAGTTCGGCCACCGACACCGGCACGTCCTCCGTCCAGCGCGGGAAATTCACGAAGATCCGGCCGTCCCGTGCCACCGTGACACCGGTGACCTGATGATCGAAGCTTGCCACTTCCTGCAGCGCCGGATGTTGTTGCAAGCGTGCCTTGCCAAGGCCCTGTTTTGCAGCGGCGTTGGTGGCAACCAGGGCAGCGCCGACAGTGGCGTAGACGAGCAGACGGTTCATGATGATTGGTCCTTCAAGGGGTCGGTGAATGAAAGCAGGCGTCCATGAACCCGTGCACGAACGCGTTGGTCCCGCGCGCCTGGACAGGTTTTTCTGATTGTCGAAGTTTTTCCGGTTCCGGGGTAGACATCGTTCACCGCGATGATGTGTCGGAATACGCCGACAATTTTTTACCGGAGTGTTGTCGGCCGTCTGGAAACGCAACGGGAGATCACGCCATCAGCAACGCCGAAGTTAACCGTTTGTGACATTGCTCTTACGACATTTATTGCATAATCGTGAAGCGAACAACATCAAGAAAATCTGGAGCATGTTTGTGTGGAATGCGAGCAAACCGTAAAAATGTTTGGCGATGAACATCGATTCCTGGCATGCCGATCCCACTTGGGTTTGGCCAGCCAGCGTCGGCAACGAGAAAGACCGGACCACGGCGTCAGGCCCGGCCTGGTGGCACGCGTGATCTCGTTCGCCTCGACTTTCCTGCTGGGCGCAACGGCCATGCCAGCGACCGCCCAGACCGCATTTTTCTACGGAACGCCGGTTCCTCAGGCAAGTCTTTCCCGCTTCCCCAGCGTGGTCGTCGAAGCCGACAGTCTGGGTTCGCCCACGGCGATGCAGGAAAACGGATGCGAAGTCTTTGC
>JAYTLK010000061.1:0-6921 GCA_043729515.1 Herminiimonas sp. | reverse complement strand
GAGCAGGAGCAGGAGCAGGAGCAGGAGCAGGAGCAGGTCGAGTTTCGACGCATGATCAAGCGCAGCCTGCATCAGAAAAAAGACGATGTGCTCTATGATGCCCTGGCCCGTGCCGAAAGCCTGGACCGTCGGGCCGCCGTGCTGTTGAAGGAGTCGATCGAGGCAGCGGCGGAGTCGACCGTCATCGAACGTGATGCCCGCAAGCTCGAAATCAACGTTTTCATCATCCCGGTGTTCCTGCATACCACCGGCGGGCTTGATCCTGCGCGCTGTTTTCAGGATCAAGATGCATTCGAGCTCCTCAGCAAGAGCCTGCAGGCCGGCCAACTGGAAAGCGCCCAGGCTACAGTCGTGCTGGTCAATCATGGCTACCATCTCAATGAAATCGACGGTATCACCTTCAGTCATCTGCATGAAATGTTGCGCGATGCTTTTGTTGCGATGACCGACAAGCGGGTGGCGGCCATGCCGGCGATCGACCGCAGTTTTGGTGGCTGGCCGGACAATCCCTTTGCTCCGGATGACCGTGCCATCGAGTTGCGCTTCCTGCTCGGGTTCTCGCTCAAGGCAGTCGACGATCCGTTCTATGCGATCCCGGAAGATGATGATGCGGCCGACGCCTGGTTTGCTGCCCGCGAGCTGCGTTTTCAGCAGTGGACCGCCAGCGCCGCCCCTCTGGTGCGCCGCTGCTTTGCACTGAGCGACAAAGCCGACCTGAATGCCCATGCCGACGATATCCATTTTCTATACCAGGACTTGTTCCACGGCGGCAAGGAGCGTGGCATTGCCGAATATTTCATGCTGCAAATGATTTCCGAGTTGAATGCCGCACTGGAGCAGGCCGGGATCGACGGTGCCCAGACCCGTGCCGTGATGGGTCCGCTTGAGGTAAATGGCGAGGCGATGTTGCGGGTGCGGCTGCACGCAGCCACCGATGATGCGCTGATCGTGCAGGCCGACAAGCCGGTGCCCGGCATCGCCGACTGGGAGACCGAATTTGCCGACGCGCATGGCGCGCTGGGCATGATCGGCGTGCAGAGCGTGTCCCTGGCCCGAGAATTCGAGCGTGACGGCTCGCCACGTGACGCCCGTGCTTATCTGGGTTCCGAACAGGCGGACGCGGCCTGAAGGAGCCGCAACGGCACGTCGGTCGATCGTCCACGCCGGCCGTGCGGCATCAGCACTCCGTTGCCAATTTGCTGCGGTTGCGGGGCTGTCTCACGCGAATTTTTTCGGTATGGTACTTTTAATGCCTCGATACGGCCCAATGTCCGTTTTCTGACCGTAATTCATTCTGAGCCAGTCCATCTGCAACCCGGGAGATTCTGTTGAATCCAAAGTATTCCAGAGCAGCGATCATCGCTGCATTTGTTCTCGCTGTCTTCGTCGGCTTCGGCCTGTTCAGGGGAGGCGATCCTGCCTCCAGCGGCAACACGATGGCGTATTCCGACTTCATTTCCGAAGTCAAGGCCAAGAACTTCAAGGATGTCACGATCATCGGCGAAAAGATCGTGGCCACGACCAATGACGGCAAGAAGGTCCGCACCACTGGCACCCTGCTTGACCGTGGTCTGATCGGCGACCTGGTGGACAACGGCGTCAAGTTCGACGTGCGCAATCCCGAAGAGCCGTCGTTCCTGTCGCAGATCTTCATTTCCTGGTTTCCCATGCTGCTGATGATCGGTGTCTGGATCTTCTTCATGCGCAAATCCCAGGGCGGCGGCAAGGGCGGCATGTTTTCGATGGGCAAATCCAAGGCGCGGCTACTGGATGAAAAGACCAATATGGTCACGTTTGCCGATGTCGCCGGTTGCGACGAGGCGAAGGAAGAAGTCGGCGAGATCGTCGAATTCCTGCGTGACCCGAGCAAGTTCCAAAAGCTGGGCGGGCGCATTCCCCGCGGCGTGCTGATGGTCGGTCCGCCGGGCACCGGCAAGACCCTGCTGGCGCGCGCCATTGCCGGTGAATCGAAAGTGCCGTTCTTCACCATCTCCGGTTCGGATTTCGTCGAGATGTTCGTCGGTGTCGGTGCCTCGCGGGTGCGCGACATGTTCGAGACGGCCAAGAAAAATTCGCCCTGCATCGTCTTCATCGACGAGATCGATGCCGTCGGTCGCCAGCGCGGCACTGGCATGGGCGGTGGCAACGATGAGCGCGAACAGACGCTGAACCAGTTGCTGGTGGAGATGGATGGCTTTGCCGAGAGTTCCGGCGTGATCGTCATTGCCGCCACCAATCGTGCCGACGTGCTCGACAAGGCGCTGCTGCGTCCGGGCCGCTTCGACCGTCAGGTAATGGTCGGCCTGCCGGATATTCGTGGCCGCGAGCAGATCCTGAATGTGCACATGCGCAAGGTGCCAATTTCGAAAGATGTCGAAGCCCATGTGCTGGCACGTGGCACACCAGGTTTTTCTGGCGCCGAACTGGCAAACCTGGTCAACGAGGCAGCGCTGTTTGCCGCCCGCCGGGACAAGCGCGTGGTCGACATGCAGGACTTCGAAGATGCGCGTGACAAGACCATCATGGGGCCGGAGCGCAAGTCTGCCGTGATCCGCGAGGAAGAGCGGCGCAATACGGCCTATCACGAAGCCGGCCATGCCGTCGTCGCCCGCTTGCTGCCCAAGGCCGATCCGGTGCACAAGGTCACGATCATGCCGCGTGGCTTCGCGCTGGGCCTGACCTGGCAACTGCCGGAACACGACCGCGTGAACCTGTATCGCGACAAGATGCTCGAAGATATTTCGATCCTTTTCGGCGGTCGGATTTCGGAAGAAATCTTCATGCATCAGCAATCGACCGGTGCCTCGAATGACTTCGAGCGGGCCACCAAGATGGCGCGTGCAATGGTGACGCAGTACGGCATGTCGGACGTGCTTGGCACGATGGTCTACGCCGATGACAGTGACGGCTCTGGTTTCGGTTCGTCGAAGTCGGTATCGGAGGAAACCCAGCAAAAGGTCGATGCGGAAATCCGCAGCATCCTAGATCGGCAATACGGCGTTGCCCGCACCTTGCTCGAAGCAAATCGGGACAAGGTCGAAGCAATGGTCAAGGCATTGCTGGAATGGGAAACGGTCGACTCCGATCAGATCAACGACATCATGAACGGCATTGATCCGCGTCTGCCTCGCTATGGCGTGCCAGAAAAGCGTTCCACCGCGAGCAATGACCGTACGCCGCCCGGCACGCCGGCACCGGCATGAGTGCATCTGCGTCGTGCGCAAGTCGAAAGACGTGCATGTGAACTGAGCCGGTTTTGTCGGACAGTTCGAATGCCAGGCAGAAGGGGCTGAGGTCGGTGTCAAACCGGCCTCAGCCCTTTTGGTTTCTGCTGCTACGCTTTCAGCGGCAACTTGACCACAAACGTTGTCCCCTGATCTGCAGTCGAGATGACCTCGATCTTGCCGTTATGCGCCGTGACGATTTGATGGGCAATGTAGAGCCCCAATCCGAGCCCGGAGGTAGGTCCTTCTTCATCGGCCGCGAATTTCGAATATCTGGTCATGGGATGAAAGATATGGGGCAAGTCATCAGGATCGATCGGCAGCCCGCTGTTGTGAACGCTCAACAGAGCAAATGCTTGTTCGCTTCTCATCTCGATCGTCACCACAGAGTCGATTGCGCCGTGCTTGGCTGCGTTGTCGACCAGGTTGCAAAATGCCTGCTCGATCCGCGTGGCATCGAAATCGCCGTCGAACTGCCCGTCAGCGATGAAAACAATGCTGCGCTCGGGATGATAGATCCGCAACTCTTCGATGATCCCTTCGCAGACGTCTTTCAGATTGGTCCGTGTCGGCTTGACGGATAGTCCGGCGCTGCTGTTGGCTCGCGTGAAGTCCAGCAGGTCTTCGACGATCTTTGCCGCGCGCCGGGAACTGTGAAAAATTCGTGTCGAGATTTTCGTATACTTGCTGCCGATTTCTTTTGATCGAAGCATGATTTCGGCACCTAGACCAATGGCGCCGAGGGGAGTACGGAGATCATGGCCGAGAATGGCAAGAAACAGATTGTTCGCCTGGTCGACCGAATTCGAATATTGACCGACGGACTCGGCAAGCATCTGGTCGATCGATTCATTGAAGCGGGTAATATCCTCGATCTCGAACGTAATGCCGGATTTGATTTCATGTGACCAGAGCGCCAGAACGCTGGCGCGCAGCGCCCGGTATTCGGAAATCATTTGCTCCATCGAAAAACCGGACTCAAGACGGTCTTGCGCGTGGATCTCGGCGGCACTCTCGTTCTCGCTCTGCGGCCCCATTCCTTCCGACTTCAGTGCTTGCTCCTGATCGGTTTGCGCAGTCTTGAGATCGGCCGCTATCGACCGCAACATCTGGTCGGCATGGTCGCGCAGTTGCCGCCGGTTCATGTGCGCTTCAGGAAGAATCGTCTTTGCGAAATCTTCCCATTTTTGCAAGATGAGTTCCCGCTTCGCCAGGATGAAATCAGCAAGTCGTACAGGGGTATCGGACGTATCGAGCAGTATTTTCACGGAAATCTTTCATTCAAGTAACTAGATTGTAATGCGATTGCATGACAGGTGTCGGGTTACAGGCATGAATGTGGAAAAATGCATTGCAGGGGATTCGGGTTTGCGCCAAATTTCCTGTCAACCACAAGGGAATCTTGTAAAAACTTGAGATGTTCATGCTGACCGGTTTTTCACGCGGGTTTTCGTGTGGCACATGCAAGAAAGCCCGCACGCGGCGGGCTTTGCAGAAGCGCGCTGTCGTTATTTCTTTGCTGCTTCTTCCACGTCACCAACCGCTTTCTGCGCCTTGCCTTCGACTTGCTTCTCCAATCCCTTGACCTGCTGCGATGTGCTGCCCACGACTTCGCCGGCCTTTTCCTGTACCTTGCCAGCCGCGTCTTTCACTGCACCTTTGACTTGATCCGTATTCATCATTTCTCCTTGAAGTGGTTTGCGCGCGTTGACTCACTAAAGCAACGGCAGCCCAGCGATAATCGCCGCACTCACCCTTTGCATCTGTACGCCAGTGCACATAATGCTGGTGGCCAACGCGGTGCGGTCATGCGCAGACATCTTCTTGCTGATCGCCGTCTCCGCAGGTTAAAAAACTGATGGCCCGACATGTGCGACGGAAGTGCAATGCAGAGCAACCTGGGGGTGATCGGCTTTATTTCAGATCGGCAATCGGGTAGGTGTCGCCCCGCTGCGATGCTGCCTTGACTACCTCGACATTGCGCAGGCATTTTTCGATTGCCTTGTGAACAGCGTCATCGGGTCCGCTCGCGGGGCCACTTGCATAGTCGATCGACCATTGGTAGATCGGCGCAAGCCCGGTGGCGCGGAACGCGTCCGACAACGCCATCACCTTGCCTTCTTCTTTCTTTGCGTAATAGGCAAAGCCGGCAGCCTTGGCAATTTTCGGGCATTCGACCCGACGCAGGTCCAGGTTCGGCGGCAATTCCGGCGTCTGGGCGAACGCACGCAGGGCAACCATCGTGAACGCGGCGGCAATGGAGAGTTTCAGCATCGGGTTTCCTTGTAGAGCAGAAGCGGTAGAGGAAGTTGGCAACATTGGCATGGCAAAATGATAGCACCATGACCGACAGTTCCACATTCACCCCGCCGACCTGGCAAGCCTGGGTCGATGGTTCTGCCTTGCCCAACCCCGGACGCATCGGCATCGGCGCGGTATTGCTGTCGCCGGAAGGCGTGCGTAGCGAAATCAGCCGGCTCTCAGGCAGTGGGGATAACAATTGCGCGGAATACCTGGCCCTGATCGCACTGCTGGCGCTGGCCGTCGGGCAAGGGGTGCAGCGGCTGGTCGTGCATTGCGACAGCCGCGTGGTGCTGGGCGACATCGACGCCACTGCACCGGTCCGTACGGGCGAGCTCGACATCTTCCGACAACAGGCGCTGCACTGGGTGGCGCAAATACCGCTGTTGCGCTTGCAGTGGATTCCACGTGCACGCAATGCCGAGGCCGATGCGCTGGCCCGTGCAGCATTGATGCCTTAGGCCGACATGGCGGCCAGGCGAGTCCATGGCGCGTTTGCATGCCACTCCGCTTGCCACGAGGGTGGCATCACCAGACATGCCGCGCCGACGTCGGCAACCACCGAATCGAGCGCCGGCGCCTGTAGCGTGACACCGCCGGTCAGGGCCGGAAAGCGCGAGCTGATTTCCTGCTGCACCAGCGGCGCGAGCCAGTCGCCGTGATGTTGCCAGACGCTGCCGCCGATGATGAACAGGCGCGTGTCGAGCGTGGCGACCAGATTGTAGAGTGCGCGGCCAAGCCAGGCAGCGGCCGCCATCACCCGCTCCCGCGCCGCAGCGTCGCCATTACGTGCTGCTTCGAACAAAGCCTGTGTCGACAGGCCAAGCCCGCGCGTGATGTGAACACCGGAAATCAGGCTTTCCAGATCGCCGAGGTTGCCGCAGCCGCAGCGGGTGCGTCCTTCCGGCGCCATCAGCATGTGCCCGGCATGGCCGGCATTGCCGTGTTTGCCGGCCAGCAGATGGCCATCCACGCATAACCCGAAACCGACGCCAGTGCTCCATGTCACGTATACGCAATTCGGCTCGCCGGTGGCAGCGCCGAACGTGCGCTCTCCCAGCAGCGCGGCCACGCAGTCATTGCGGATTTCGACGCGTCGGTAGCGCTGCGCCAGGATCGCTTCCAGCGGCAGCGCCGTCCAGTCGTTCGGCAAGACGCTCTCGGCTGCCAGGCCGCCGCAGATGTTCGGCGTGGCCAGGGCGAGTTTGCCGTCGAGTGCGGTAAATGGGCCGCATGCACTGACGCCGACGGCATCGATCGCCTCCGCCGGAATCCCTGCCTTGCACGCGGCGCGGTCCAGCAGCGCCACCAGTTGCCGCGCGAGCGCATCCGGCGCACCGCTCTTGACGGTCGGCTCGGTCATCCGCGCCAGCGGCCCCGTCCGGTCGGCCACCAT
>JAYTLK010000060.1:0-4568 GCA_043729515.1 Herminiimonas sp. | reverse complement strand
GCCGGGAGTGCTCCCGCTGGCAGCATCACCGGCATTGCGAACCGACTGGTTCAGGCGGAATCAACTCAGGCCGCGATCGGTTCCTTCGGGCGAAATTGCTCAGGGCTGATCCGGAACTTTTCCCGGCGGTCGCCCATCAGTTGGCGCAGATCAGCAATGCTGATATCGCTGATCTCGTGCATGCGGATGAGCATCGAAGCGCCAACCGGCAGGCGCCGATGGCGAATCTTGCTGATGACCGGTGCAGCGACCTCCAGCGCACGCGACAGCGCCGCGTCGTTCTTCAGGTTCAACTTGGCAATCAGACAATCCAACAAATGATTTGGATCGTAGGCTGCTTCTGTACACAAGGTAGCGCGGGGAGTGTTCATGCTGATGGTCCGGTGGTGAGTGACAACACCAATTTAACTTTTGGTTACAGCGATGTCAAACCGGAAATTACTTGATGCACATCAACAATTTACAAAAGTGGCAATTTACTGTTTGGCAATTAACTCGGCTTTGTCATTTGCCATGTTCAGTTTTTTATGGCAACAGCAAAGCGGTGAGCAGTATCCCTAGCAAAACCACGTAGGGATACGCAACCGTTGGCCGCAAGGAATGCCGGAGGTATTCCTTGACCAGCGCGGTCGTGCCGGCCCTGGTCTGCTGCCATGAAGTGTGCAGCTGGAAGGCAGATTCGCTTCTGGCCTGTGGCGACCGGATCAAGGCTTCGACATGCAGCAAGCGCGCCCCCGCCCGTGCCTGGGACGTTCGGACGATTCCTTCCTGCAGCCAAAGTACGAGTATCAGCATGCTTGCCAATAGCACATCGACGGCGATTGCCAATGTGGCAAATGTCAGCAGAATGGCGCCAGCCTTGATCCATCCCGCAGTGCGCTCGGCTTGCTCATGATTGGCATGCAAGACGATCCACTCTTGTTGTTGCGCTGCGCGGACAGCCTGTGCCGACTCGGTCGCTGGCGCGATATCGTGGTCGTTCCGCGGCAGGCCTTGACTCATTTTCCACTGCGTTGATTGCCGCCGCCGTTGCGCGCCGGCTGTTGCCGACCCCGCTCGGCAAAGGCGGCGGTACCATCCGGCCCAGGCTTTGTTTGCGGCTTTGTCTGCTGTTTCGTTTGCTGTTTCGTTTGCTGTTTCGCTTGCAGCTCGGCTCCAGCCTTCATTCCAGGCTTGATCCTGGAATTGATCCCGGCGAGACCGTTTGCGGGACGTCGGCCGCCCGTCACCGCCGTCACCACCTGTCCCGCTCCTACCGGCGTGCGCACGACTGCGGCTCCCGGGCGGGGCGGATTCTGTCCGAATTTCCGGGCCAGCTGACTGACTGCGGGTGTTTCCCGCTGCCGCTGCACGCCAGCCGTGCTCGCTGGTCCGCCCTGACGCGGCACAAGATGCTGCGGGCCGCTGCCGATCAGGTCGCTTCGTCCCATGCGCTGCAATGCCTCGCGGATCGGCTCCCAGCCAGAGGGGTCGTGATAACGCAAGAAAGCCTTGTGCAGTTTGCGCACCTTGCCAGTACGAACAGTCTCGACCGCTTCGGAGTCCGCCGTGACCTTGTGCAGCGGATTTTTCCGGGTGTGATACATGGTCGTTGCCAATGCCATTGGCGTTGGCATGAAGGTCTGCACCTGATCCAGACGGAAATCGTTTTTCTTCAGCCACAAGGCAAGGTTGAGCATGTCCTCATCGGTGGTGCCGGGATGCGCGGCGATGAAATACGGGATCAGATATTGCTCCTTGCCCGCCTCCTTCGAAAACCGGTCGAACAGTTCCTTAAATCGATCATAGGCGCCCATGCCGGGCTTCATCATCTTCGACAGCGGCCCTTCCTCGGAATGCTCCGGAGCGATTTTCAGCAAGCCGCCAACGTGATGGGTGACCAGTTCCTTTACATATTCGGGCGAACGCACTGCCAAGTCATAACGCAAGCCGGAACTGATCAAGATTTTTTTGACGCCGGGAATGGCGCGGGCCTTGCGATAGAGCTGGATCAGCTTCGAATGATCGGTACCGAGATTGCTGCAGATGGTCGGATAGACGCAGGACAGCCTGCGGCACGATTCCTCGATCGACTTTTCCTTGCAGGCCAGGCGATACATGTTGGCAGTCGGTCCGCCAAGGTCGGAAATGGTGCCGGTGAATCCTTTCGTTTTATCCCGGATCAGTTCGATCTCACGCAGGATCGATGGCTCGGAGCGGCTTTGGATGATCCGGCCTTCATGCTCGGTGATCGAGCAAAAGGTGCAGCCGCCGAAGCAACCACGCATGATGTTGACCGAAAACCGAATCATTTCCCAGGCCGGGATACGCGCCTTGCCATAACTTGGATGCGGCGCACGGGCATATGGCATGTCGTAGACGCCGTCCATCTCGTCCATCGCCAGTGGCAGCGGTGGTGGATTGAGCCAGACATCGCGCTCGCCATGTGCCTGCACCATGGCGCGGGCATTGCCGGGATTCGATTCCAGGTGAAACACGCGTGAGGCATGCGCATACATCACCGGATCACTGGCCACGGCTTCATAGGAAGGCAGGCGTACCACGGTGCGGTCACGCCGTTCCTTCAGTGCCGCCTGACGCTGTTCACGCGACAGCATCAGGATCGGCTTGAATTCAGGTGCCTTCGCTTCGGCGGCAGCACTCTCGCCACCATCCACGCCTGTCCCGTCGGCGCCGGTGGCGCACGAAGACGTGTTCTTTTCCTTCATCTCATATGGATCGGGATGCGGATCGACCCGCCCGGGTGTATCGACCCGGGATGAATCGGCAACTGACCAATCGGCCTGCGGCAGCCAGCCGGCAAGTGCCATGAAGGCGGTGCCGCGCAGGTCACGAATCGATTCGACCGCTTCGCCATCCGCCAGGCGATGCGTGAGGTCGACCAATGCCCGCTCGGCATTGCCGAACAGCAGAATGTCGGCCTTCGAATCCGGTAACACCGAGCGCCGAACCTTGTCGGACCAATAATCATAATGGGCAATCCGACGCAGGCTGGCCTCGATGCTGCCGATGACGATGTTTGCATCCGGATAGGCTTCCCGAGCGCGCTGGGCATACACCACCAATGCACGGTCGGGCCGCTTGTTCGGCTCGCCGTTGGGCGTGTAGGCGTCGTCGGAGCGGATCTTGCGATCGGCCGTGTAGCGATTGACCATCGAATCCATGTTGCCAGCGGTTACGCCAAAATACAGATTCGGCTTGCCGAGCGAGCGGAAAGCGTCCACCGACAACCAGTCCGGCTGCGCGATGATGCCGACCCGATACCCCTGCGCCTCCAGCAGTCTGCCGATCAGGGCCATGCCGAAGCTGGGGTGATCGATGTAGGCATCGCCGGTGACCAGGACCACGTCGCAGGAGTCCCAGCCGAGCGTGTCCATTTCTGCACGCGACATCGGCAGGAATGGTGCAGGCAGTGCGCGCGGCACCTGGCGTTCACGCGCGAGCGGGTAGGAAAAGAGGTTCTTGACGGCAGTCATGTGCAGGGTGGACCGCACGAAAACCGCAATGGGGGCGCGGCGCAGCGGTCGATTCAGGGGAACCCACTAGTATAGCCGACGTGGCGCAAGACGACAGAAATCTGTGGAAGCAATCCGATTGCCTGGTGACGCTTTCCGGGCTGAAGACTTCATGGGCAAGCAACTGGCCAGCTATGAAAGACGACGGCGATGATCGAAGCGCAGCGCGCCGAAGGTCTTGGCCGACAGGGTGACGGTGTCGCCGACCCGCAGCAAAGCTGCGTCGTCGTCGGCGGCGATGATGTCGACGGTTTCCTGGCCGACCAGCAGCGAGACGATCGAGACGACTTCCTCGCGCCGCACTGCCAGCACCTGGGCCCGCAAGGCGAGATTGCCGGCAACCCGCTGCTGGAGAAAAACGTCTGCCGGCGTCCCGGCTTGCACCATGCGGCCCTCCTGCAGCCGCCAGACCTGGTCGGCCAGACGAAACACCTCGCCAACATCATGCGTGACCAGCACCGTGATGCAGCCGAGCCGTCGGTGCAGGATTGCCAGGTCGTCCTGCAGCTGCAGTCGCAAACCGGCATCAAGTGCGGCCAGCGGTTCATCCAGCAGCAGCAGGGCCGGCTTGCGGGCAACGGCGCGCGCCAGGGCAACCCGCTGGCGTTCACCACCGGACAACTCGCGCGGACGCTGTGCCTGGTGCGCCGTCAGCTGCATCAGGGTCAGCAATTCATCGATCCAGCGCGCGTCGTCGGGGGCGCCATAAGCGACGTTGGCGCGCGCCGACATGTTCGGAAACAAAGCGTAATCCTGGAACATCATGCCGATCGCACGCTGTTGCGGCGGCAGGTCGATGCCTGCCGCCGCATCGAACCAGACCTGGCCATTGACTTCGATACGGCCACTGTCCGGCCGGGTCAGGCCGGCCAGCATGCGCAGGACAGTGGTCTTGCCGGCACCAGAGGGGCCGAACAGGGCGACCATCGATGCGTCGGCGGCCTTGACGTCGATGGCGAGCGCCAGTGGCGCGCTGCGCCCAGCCAGGCGCCGGGTCAGCGAGAGGGTCAGCATCGGCGGATCTGGCTCGGTAGCGGCGGGTGCGCGAAATCG
>JAYTLK010000059.1:0-37461 GCA_043729515.1 Herminiimonas sp. | reverse complement strand
CAAGACGGTCTACGTCCACGGCCTGGTACGCGACGGCAGCGGCCAGAAGATGTCCAAATCGAAGGGCAACACGCTCGACCCGATCGACCTGATCGACGGCATCGGCGTCGATGCGCTGGTGGCCAAGCGCACGACAGGCCTGATGAATCCGCGCGACGCCGTCAAGATCGAGAAAGCCACTCGCAAGGAATTCCCGCAAGGCATCGTGGCATATGGCACGGATGCCCTGCGCTTCACGATGGCCAGCTATGCCTCGCTCGGACGCAACATCAATTTCGATCTTGGCCGCTGCGAGGGCTATCGCAACTTCTGCAACAAGCTCTGGAACGCCACCCGCTTCGTGCTGATGAACATCGAGGGGCAGGATTGCGGTGTCGACGACAGTCGTCTGGCCGAGCCCGATTATCTGGCGACCTCGCAGGCCGATCGCTGGATCGTGTCACTCCTGCAGCGCGCCGAGGCCGACGTGGCCGCCGGCTTTGCTGATTATCGCTTTGACAACATCGCCTCCGTCCTCTACAAGTTCATCTGGGATGAATATTGCGACTGGTACCTGGAAGTAGCCAAGGTCCAGTTGCAGCACGGCACCCCGGCCGAACAGCGCGCTACCCGCCGCACGCTGCTGAAAGTGCTGGAGACAACCCTGCGCCTGGCGCATCCGATCATCCCCTTCATCACCGAGCAACTCTGGCAGACGGTTGCTCCTCTGTCAGGCAAGCCCCTGGCCGCAGGCGGCGACTCGATCATGCGCCAGGCCTATCCGGTTTCGCAGCCGGACAAGATCGACGAGGCGGCCGAAGCCTGGATGGCACAATTGAAATCGATGACCGACGCCTGCCGCAACTTGCGCGGCGAGATGCAGCTCTCCCCTGCAGTGCGGGTGCCGCTGCTGTTGCAGTCAGAGGATGCAGCCACCCAGGCCCGGCTGCAGAGCATGGCGCCGTACCTGCAGGCGCTGGCAAAACTGTCGTCGGTGCAGGTAGTGGCCGTCCTGCCGGAGTCACCCGCGCCGGTTTCGGTGGTTGGCGCGATCAAGCTGATGCTGCAGGTCGAAATCGATGTCGCCGCCGAGCGCGAACGCATCGGCAAGGAAATCACGCGACTCGAAGGCGAGATTGCCAAGGCCAACGCAAAGCTGGGCAACGAAAGTTTCGTGGCGCGTGCGCCGGCAGCAGTGGTGGCGCAGGAACAGGAACGGCGCAGCGGTTTTCAGCAGACACTGGAAAAGCTGCGGGAACAGCTCGGCAAATTGCACGGCGGTTTAGCGGTTTAGCGGTTTAGCGGTAATGCGCAGCGCCAGACGTTGCATGAACCCACAGCCGGCATTGTCCGGGTGACCGCTGCCGCGCCGCTCACCTCGGCTCACCTCGGCTTACCCTCAGACGGTGCGCCCCGTATTGGCTAGATTGAACTGATAATTCTGATTATTCCGGACGCTTGCCGACGGCGGCGAAATCGGACCGAGAGTCCCGGTCGTGTTGAACTGTAAAAATCGCTGCCGCAAAGTTTCCCGTGGCTTGTGATCGAATTGCGGATCGTGGCAAGCGGCTTTGAAAAGCTTGCGTTCGAGTTCGGCTGCCGCCGCGCGGTTTCTGGGGGAGTGCGGATTCGAGCCGTCCTGCAATCTGTATTGCGCATTGATCTTTCCGGACCCATCGATGCCGAACTGGCCCGATCCAGCGCTCTCGGCTATCTGTACCTTGCACACTGGGTGCTGATCGCTGTTCGAGACATGACGATAGGTGCCGTTGACATCCTGTTCCATCCAGTTTTTCGGACGCGGCGTTAAAGCAGTGTTTCCCATTTCATCCCCTTGAAGTTGTGCGCACCGTCAAGCAGTTCCGGTTTTGCACGGAAGCTTGCCGGTCGCAGATCACGCGTGGCACGAAACATTTTTCGTGCCATAACATGCTAGGGGGATTGCTGCTCTTCAGTGTTGATCTGCGTGGCAGACTGCGCATTTGCGCCTTCGAACAACATTGCTTCAGGTGCAAAAAGAATTCAGCGCGATTGCATGTACCGGAGCTTGCTTTCAGACAAACGACAGCGTCAGTCCAGCCAGGCTCAACCCCGAAAACGCCGTGGTCCAGGTCTGCCCCGGCTGCACCGGATAGCCATCGGTCCAGCTGCCGGTAGTGATGATCTCCCCCGCCGTCAATGGTGCGAATTGTGGCTGACGCTGCAGTTGCCGATGCAGCTCCCACAGCGCATTGACCGGATTGCCCAGCACATCGCTGCCGAAACCCGCTGCCATCAGCGTAAAGCTTGGCTGGGCGCTGCAGGACAAGGACACGCTGGAGTCTGCCAGCATCTGACCAAGATTGCGCCGGGTGCCGGCCGACAGCACCCGCGGCTCGCCCAGGATCAAAGCGCCGTGCATCCCAAAAGCGGCAATCGCATCGACTACCTCGAATTTCCATCCGGGAAACGGACAGACATCGATTTCATAGCCATGCGCCATCCATTCGATGCAATCGGCAAAGTTGTCGATGGTCGCATCCGGCGGCGGAGTCTTGCCCAGCATAAACACGATTTCTGGCTCGATGTGCGGCTGGATCGCGCCCTTGAGGCTCTGGATGCCGTGATTGTCTTCCGTATAGCGCACTGTGCTGTCGAACATGGTGGCCCAGATCGAATCATGGATCGGCTCGGCGACACCGTATTTCGCGGCGACCTTGCGGTTGGTGAAACCGATCTTGCGGCCGACTGGCGTCTCGCCCTGGGCAATCCGGATGTCGAGGATGCGTTTGGCGATGTCGTAGCCATCCTCCATCGACAGGGCGCCCTGCGAGGTCAAGGGTGGAATCTGGCGCGAGCCCGCTCGGGCATCGAGCAGCTGATGCGCATAACGGTTGGCTTGGGTGGACATCAGCATGGCGGTCTCGCGCAGACGTAGGTGAATGACAAACCCCGATTGTCTGCGACAGAAATTATTTCCACAAGTGCCGCATCTCGCTTAGGCGCAGCGAATCCGGCATGCGCTCCAGATCGCCGTCCCTCATGCCGCTTTTCAGGCAGCTGATCGCGGCCAAACTCACCACTGGACCAGATTCATGCCGGCGGCAATTGATCCCAAAGCTCGCCGTTCGGGCCAGTCCGCGGTGCAGTGACCCCGAAGTGCGTGTAGGCAGCCGGCGTCGCGATCCGTCCGCGCGGCGTGCGCTGCAAAAAACCCTGCTGGATCAGGTACGGCTCCAGCACGTCTTCGATGGTGTCCCGCTCCTCGCCGATGGCCGCCGCCAGGTTATCCAGGCCGACCGGCCCGCCGCCGAACTTGAACAGGACCGCTTCGAGCAGTTTCCGGTCCATCAGGTCGAAGCCGACCGCATCGACGTCGAGCATGATCAGGGCCGCATCCGCCATCGCCTTGGTGATCTCGCCATTGCCCTTGACCTGCGCATAGTCGCGCACCCGGCGCAGCAGACGATTGGCGATGCGCGGCGTGCCACGGCTGCGCCTGGCGATCTCGAAGGCGCCATCCGGCACGATCTGGGCATTGAGCAGCGCCGCGCTGCGGCTGACGATGCGCGCCAGTTCGGGCGGTGTATAGAACTCGAGCCGGGCGACGATCCCGAAGCGGTCGCGCAGCGGGTTGGTCAGCATGCCGGCCCGGGTGGTGGCGCCAACCAGGGTAAAGGGCTGCAGGTCGAGTCGCACCGAGCGCGCCGCCGGACCCTCGCCGATCATGATGTCGATCTGATAATCCTCCAGCGCCGGATACAGGATCTCCTCGACCACCGGCGACAGCCGATGGATCTCGTCGATGAACAGGACGTCATTGGCTTCGAGGTTGGTCAGCAGCGCCGCCAGGTCGCCGGCGCGTTCCAGCACCGGGCCCGAGGTCTGGCGCAGGTTCACGCCCATCTCGCGGGCGATGATGTGAGCCAGGGTGGTCTTGCCCAGGCCTGGGGGACCGAACAGCAACGTGTGGTCGAGCGCTTCGCGGCGCTGGCGCGCGGCCGTGATGAAGATCTCCAGCTGGCCACGGATTTTTTCCTGGCCGACGTATTCATCGAGCTGCTTCGGCCGCAGCGCGCGCTCGATCGCCTCCTCGTTGGGCGAGACCGGCGTGGCGGCGATGATGCGTTGTTCGGAGAATTGATCGGTCTGGATGCTCATGGTCGGATTCCGGATGTCATGGGATGCCGGGATGCGCCGGCGCGTGGCGTCAGGGCAGCAATACTGGCCCGGCCGGCGGCGCGATCATGCAATCCGCTCACGCTTTCGACAAAAATTTCAGCGCATGCTTGATGCCATCGGATACGCCAGCACCGGCCGGCACCTGCTTCATCGCCAGCACGGCTTCCTTGTCGGAATAACCCAGCGCCAGCAATGCATTGAGGATGTCGGTGCCGGCATCGGAATGCCCGGCGCCCGGCACGTTGCCCAGGTCAGCGCCAAGCTTGCCCTTCAATTCCAGCAACAGCCGCTCGGCGGTTTTCTTGCCGATGCCGGGAATCCTGGTCAGCCGGCCGGATTCCTGCAAGGTCACCGCATGCGCCAGTTCCGTGATCGACAGGCCGGAGAGAATCGCCAGCGCCATGCGGGCGCCGATACCGGAAATCTTGATCAACTGGCGGAACACGTTGCGCTCGTCGGCAGTGCCGAAACCGTACAGCAGATGCGCATCCTCGCGCACCGCCAGGTGGGTCAGGAGGATGACTTTCTCGCCAACACCGGGCAGGTTGTAGAAGGTGCTCATGGAGACGCCGACGTCATAGGCGACGCCATTGCAATCGACCAGCAACTGCGGCGGGTTTTTTTCAAGCAGAATTCCGGAGAGACGACCTATCATGATGCGTGTGGCCTGGCAGAAAATGAAGCCCATCATACAGGAGGCGATGACGAGGCAGGCAGGCAAAACGGCGGTCAATCATGCCGTCAGACCTCTGCCAGATCTTTGCCCAACACTGGCCTCGACCCCTCGATCGAAAGCGCAATGTCTTCTTCCTCACCTTCTCTGCCAATGTCCTTTCGCACCGTCGCCGGCATCCTGTGGGCGGGGCCCCTGAGTCTGTTTGGCTTGTTGCTGGCATTGCCGGTGCTGTGTCTGCACGGACGCATGTCACTGGTTCCAGTATTGCGCGGTAGGCATGGCGGCGGGCGACCGCCAGCTCTCCTGGTCTGTGGTCGAATCGCCGATTACCTGCTGGCCCACCACCCGTTCGGTGCAATGCAGGCAATGGCGATCGGGCACATCATCATTGCCGACCGGAGAGCGGTGTCGCAGCGCCTGCTGGTGCATGAAATGGTGCATGTGGCGCAGGCGGCAAGGTGGGGGCCGTTGTTTCCGCTGGTGTATCTGGGAGCGAGCGTCCATGCGCGCCTGCGCGGCGGCAATGCGTACTGGGACAATGTGTTTGAAGTGGCGGCACGGAAGGCCGAGCGGAATGCTTGAAGAAATGCTTTTTTTCGACGCTTGAAGGTCTTGGGCAATCTGGATTGGGTCGCGACTGGCGAATGCACGACACCCCACGCATTGGACACCGATTTTCAAACAGAGGCGGCACCTGCCAGTAAGGTCTTAGGGGGTTGCTGGGGTTGCTGGCATTGACGACTTTTCACGTCATCGATCATTTCTTGTGACAGTACGTATTTGAATCCGCAATAGCGATCGGGGTGATAGTTCAGCTTCATGATTTCATCTCTGTCGATTTCAGTGATGGCGAGGTTTTTCTGTTCGAATTTCCTGACCAGGTTTTTTGTCCTGGCGTTGAAGACGCGGGTGAGCACATAAAACTCGGTACCGGCCGGGTAACCCGCAACAACAGATTCCGTCAATCGACGACCGACGCCTTGATCAAAATTCCGGGCACCTGCTTGCGCGATATAGACAACGGGTTTGCCATTCATCTCGGTTTCAACGAAATTGATGAAGCCTATTTTTCTGTCGCGTGTCGCGCCCGTGTCGGCGTTTTTTTCTTTTTCGCATGCCACATATGCCCGCATGTTCCCTGACTTGGCGCCCCACTCGTTGACTGCATCCAGAGAGGCGGCAACGGCGTAGTGATACAGCGGGTCAGCACGATCTTCTTGAACAATCCCGGAACGCTTCGTCTCACTGAATTGTTTTGGAAAAACCTTGATGTCTTCGGCAAGATCCGGAAGGTCTTTGTACGATTCATAGACCGCGTTTCGATACAGCGCGTAAAGCTGGAGCGCTGAAACATTTACCCCTCGTACCATTTTCCGGGGTATTTCATGGTGATATTGGAAGGTTGTGCCGTCTGGCCGGTCGGTGAATTGCGTCGTGGCAGCCGACGGAATCGTTGACTGTTTTCCAGAGTCGGGGGGAGCGATTGGACGGCTCGACAAACCAGGCAATTTCATGAACGGCTTTCAAAAAGTGAAATTTTTCGCAGAAGAATTTTTTCGGATGATCGCCGGACGGCTACGAGACGATCGTATCTTTTTGTCATGATATTGAATTTGTTCACTGCGCCTTTGACGGGGCGATGGGTGTTGGCCGAATTGATGTGGGA
Source organism: Herminiimonas sp. (assembly GCA_043729515.1). Lineage (GTDB taxonomy): Bacteria > Pseudomonadota > Gammaproteobacteria > Burkholderiales > Burkholderiaceae_D > JANXSS01. The sequence goes on along the minus strand of JAYTLK010000059.1, from coordinate 30,979 downwards.
CTTTTGGTGGAAGCCGGCGTTTGATTAGCCGGTTTTTGCTCGCAACGATAACCCGATCAGCGCAGCTGCCTCGTAGGCCGTAATTGGGGTCAGAGTCAAAATTGCGGTGAGGCTGCAAATTTGACTCTGACCCCAATTACTCGCTGACCCCAATTACTCGGAACTCCGCACTGGACGCGGATCGCTTCGGGACTAGATTATCCGATCAGCCGGCCGCCTTTGATTCGCAAGCCTTTTTTGGCCAACCCCGGCGCCAACCCGCTCAAGGTCCCGAGAATCTCGGCGCTGTGCGCATGGCAGATCGCCACCCCCAGCGCATCCGCCGCATCGGTTCCCGGCAGGCCCGGCAGCTTCAGCAACCGCTGCACCATGTCCTGCACCTGGTTCTTCTGCGCCTTGCCGTGCCCTACCACCGCTTGCTTGACCTGGAGCGCGGTATATTCCGCCACCAGCAAATCCGCCGTCACCAGCGCGCAGATAGCCGCACCCCGCGCCTGGCCCAGCAGCAGGGTCGATTGCGGATTGACGTTGACGAACACCTTTTCGATTGCCGAGCAGGTCGGCGCATAGGTCGCAATGATTTCGGCCACTCCAACCAGAATCGTCTTCAGCCGCTGCGGCAGATCCGCATCCGGCGTCTTGATCGTGCCGGATGCGACGTAATACAGTGCATTGCCTTGCTTTTCGATCACGCCGAAACCCGTCACCCGCAGACCAGGATCGATGCCGAGAATTCTCATGAGCAAAAGCCGCGCCGCATTGAGGAAGGAAACCGGCTCAGTGCCGGAAATGCCGCGTGCCAGTCAACAGCATGACCACACCATGCTCATCGGCCGCATCGATGACCTCCTGATCCCGCATCGACCCACCCGGCTGGATGATGCAGGTCGCACCCGCCGCCACGACCACATCGAGCCCATCACGGAAGGGGAAGAAGGCATCCGAGGCCACGGCAGTGTTCGCCAGCGATAGCCCCGCATTCTCGGCCTTGATGGCAGCGATCCGCGCCGAATCGACCCGGCTCATCTGGCCGGCACCCACTCCCACCGTCATGCCATTGGCACAAAACACGATCGCGTTCGACTTGACGAATTTCGCCACCCGCCAGGCAAACAGCAGATCCTGCATCTGCTGCGGCGTCGGCTGCTGTCGACTGACCACTTTCAATTCCGCCGGCACGACATTTTTCGCATCCGGCGCCTGGACCAGAAGGCCACCACCGACGCGCTTGAAATCCTGCGCATTGAGGCCGCTGCCCAGTGGAATTTCCAGCAGCCGCACGTTCTGCTTGGCAGCGAACACCTGCCGCGCGCCTTCCGAAAATCCCGGTGCGATCAGCACTTCGACGAACTGCTTCGCCACTGCTTCGGCCGCAGCGGTATCGACCGGATGATTGAAGGCAATGATGCCGCCGAAAGCCGAGGTCGGGTCGGTCTGGAATGCCTTGTCATAGGCTTCCCGCACCGTGGCGCCGATCGCCACGCCGCATGGATTGGCATGCTTGATGATGACGCAGGCAATGCCATCGAAGGTCTTGACGCATTCCCAGGCCGCATCTGCATCGGCAATATTGTTGTACGAGAGTTCCTTGCCCTGCAGCTGTCGATAGTTGGCCAACGCGCCAGGAGGTGTCTGCAGATCACGATAAAACGCTGCCGCCTGATGCGGATTCTCGCCATACCGCATTTCCTGCACTTTCTCGAAATGCAGGTTCAATGTCGCTGGAAAAGCCGAGCGGTTCTCATGCTGGCGATCGGGGCCGAGCGCACTGAAGTAGTTGGTGATTGCGCTGTCGTATTGCGCAGTATGGGCAAATACTTTCATCGCCAGAGCGAAGCGGACGTCGTAGCGAAGGTCGCCGCCGAATTGCAACGCCTCGAGCGTGGACTGGTAATCAGCCGGATCGCACAGCACGATCACATCCTTGTGATTCTTGGCCGACGAGCGCAGCATCGCCGGGCCGCCGATGTCGATGTTCTCGATCGCATCTTCCAGCGAGCATGTTTCGCGCGCGACCGTCCGCGCAAACGGATACAGGTTCACCACCACCAGGTCGATGGTGTCGATGGCATGCGCAGCCAGGGCTGCCGCATGGTCCGGAAAATCACGCCGCGCCAGAATGCCACCATGGATTTTCGGATGCAGGGTCTTGACCCGGCCATCGAGCATCTCCGGAAAACCGGTGTAGTCGGCCACCTCGGTGACCGCCACCCCATTGTCGGCAAGCAGTTTTGCGGTGCCGCCGGTGGAGAGAATACGCACGCCCATGGCAGCAAGCGCGCGCGCGAAGTCGAGAACGCCGGTTTTATCCGACACGGAAATCAGTGCTTGTTTGATCATGATCGATTGAGGGCGGTTGAACTGAAAGCGGGCATGCCGGAAAGTACGGAACGTTGGTATCGCAGCAGGGACGCCGATGAGCTTTTGTCCGCCCAGCCGGCCACGTCATGCCGGCGGATCGATCATGCCGTCAATCGTGCTGCAATGTCAGATCAAACCATGCTGTTGCAGTTTCTTGCGCAAGGTGTTGCGATTGATGCCCAGCATGTCGGCCGCCTGGGACTGGTTGCCACCGGCCCGCGCCATGACCGCTTCAAGAATCGGTTTCTCGACAGTGAAGACGACCATTTCGTAGACATTTGACGGCTGTTGTTCGCCGAGGTCCCGGAAATATTTTTCCAGACTCTTCTTCACTACATCCTGAATGCTGTCTTTGCTCATGCGATGCCGTTGGAGGTCTTTTATGGGGCCGTCATGCAGCCAGCAGGGGCGCAGCGGGAGCGTATTGTAACCGCTCCCCCAGGCTGCGCTGAAATTCAAAAAAATCGGCCACTGCTGCCAGTTGGACCGTGCAATCCTCGATCAGATTCATGCGTTGGCGAAACGCCTCGCCTTCCGCCAGGTCGCGCACGTACCAGCCGATATGCTTGCGCGCGGTGCGCACACCCAGGTACTCGCCGTAGAACGCAAAATGCGCACGCAGGTGGGCGTCCATCAGTTGCTGCACTTCAATCACCGTCGGTGCGGGAAGGTGGTTGCCAGTGCGCAGAAAATGATCGATCTCGCGGCAAATCCAGGGCCGGCCCTGCGCCGCGCGGCCGATCATGACGGCGTCGGCGCCGGTTCTTGCCAGCACGTCGCGCGCTTTTTCGGGCGTGGTGATGTCACCGTTGGCCACCACCGGAATCCCGGCCTGCGCCTTGACGGCGGCGATCGTGTCGTATTCCGCGTCGCCGCGATAGCCGTCGGCGCGGGTGCGACCGTGCAAGGTCAGCATGGCGATGCCGCTGGCTTCTGCGATGGCCGCGATGCGGGTAGCGTTGCGATGCTGCCGGTCCCAGCCGGTGCGAAACTTCAGCGTCACCGGCACGTCGACCGCGCCCACTACCGCTTCGAGGATGCGTGCCACCAGCGCCTCGTCCTGCAACAACGCCGAGCCGCACCAGGCATTGCACACTTTCTTCACCGGGCAGCCCATGTTGATGTCGATGATCTGCGCGCCCCGGTCGACATTGAAGCGCGCGCAGTCGGCCAGCATCTGCGGATCGGCGCCGGCGATCTGCACGGCACGCGGCGCCATCTCGCCGTCATGGTTGGTGCGGCGCGTGGACTTTTCGGTGTCCCACAGCCGCTTGTTCGAGGCCGCCATTTCTGAGACCGCATAACCGGCGCCCAGCTCCTTGCACAGTTGCCGAAACGGCCGGTCAGTCACGCCCGCCATGGGCGCGACGAATACATTGTTGCGCAATACATGCGGCCCGATGCGCATTGGCGCGGCGTCAGTTGGCGAGTTCATCGAGCGCATCCCGACTAAGGTGTCTGACATCGGCCCAATCCACGATTTCCCAGCCATCGTCGACGCTCCAGCGCAAACGGTTGACGCTGGCGTTCAGGATCGCGAAGTCGCGCTGCAGCGACAGCGACGTGCCGGTCGCTGCCCGATAGGCACATTCGAGCACTCCACCATGCGTGACCATGGCCACCCGCCGCAGCGGGCCACGACTTGCTGCGGCCAGCCGCGCGATGGTATCCAGGCTGCGCTGCGAAAATTCCCGCAAGGTCTCGGCCCGGTATACGCCTGCCGGATAACGCGCATCGAGTTCGCGCGCCTGCCAGGCCCGATACGCTTGCGGGTGCAGGCTGGCCAGATCGGCATACAGCAATCCTTCGAACACGCCAAAACAACGCTCGCGCAGGCCGGCATCGCGTTGCACCGGCATGCCCCGCGGCGCGGCAATGGCGGCAGCCGTCTGTCCTGCCCGCTGCAGGTCGCTGGACCAGATCGCATCGAGCGGGGTGTCGCGCAGGGCTCTGCCCAGCGCGGCGGCCTGGCGCAGCCCCGCCTCGTTCAAGCCGATGTCGAGATGCCCCTGCAGACGGCGTTCCGCATTCCAGGCGGTTTCGCCATGCCGGATCAGCAGGATTTCAAGGCTTGCCATGCTCATGCCAGATGCACGCGGGCGAACTTGCGCTTGCCAACCTGCAGTACCATGCTGCCGGCGCCGAGCTTCAGGCCCTTGTCGCTGACTACTGCCCCATCGATCCGCACGCCACCCTGCTCGACCATGCGCAGCGCGTCCGAAGTCGACGGGCACAAGTTCGCCATTTTGAGCAACTGGCCGATGCCCAGCGGCGCGCCGCTCAGGCGCAACTCGGGAATCTGGTCCGGGATGCCGCCGCGCGCCCGGTTGTCAAAATCAGCCAGCGCCAGGTCGGCTGCCTGCGGCGAATGAAAGCGCGCCACGATTTCCTGCGCCAGCGCAACCTTGATGTCGCGCGGATTGCGCCCGCCCTCGACTTCCGCTCTGCAGCGCGCGATCTCGGCCAGCGAGCGGAACGACAGCAATTCGTAATAGCGCCACATCAGCACATCGGAGATGCTCATCACTTTGGCGAACATGGTGTTGGCCGCCTCCGTGATGCCGATCGTGTTGCCCTTTGACTTGGACATCTTCTCGACCCCGTCCAGGCCTTCGAGCAGCGGCATGGTCAGGATGCACTGCGGCTCCTGGCCGTAATCCTTTTGCAACTCACGTCCGACCAGCAAGTTGAATTTCTGGTCGGTGCCGCCGAGTTCCAGGTCCGAGCGCAGGGCGACCGAATCGTATCCCTGCATCAGCGGGTAGAGCAGTTCGTGCACCGAGATCGGCGTGCCGGCCTTGTAGCGCCGGGTGAAATCTTCCCGCTCCAGAATCCGGGCCACGGTGTATTTCGCCGACAGTTCGATCATGCCGCGCGCGCCGAGCGGGTCGGACCATTCGCTGTTGTAGCGGATCTCGGTGCGCGGGCCGTCCAGCACCAGGCTGGCCTGGGCGAAATAGGTCTGCGCATTCTGCGCGATCTGCTCGCGCGTCAAGGGTGGCCGGGTGATGTTGCGCCCGGACGGGTCGCCGATCATCGAAGTGAAATCGCCGATCAGGAAGATCACCGTGTGGCCCAGGTCTTGCAACTGACGCAGCTTGTTCAGCACGACCGTGTGGCCAAGGTGCAGGTCGGGTGCAGTCGGGTCCAGGCCCAGCTTGATGCGCAGTGGTACGCCGGTCTGTTCCGAGCGCACCAGTTTGCGCACGAAATCAGCTTCGATCAGCAATTCGTCGATACCCCGACGTGTAACCGAAAGTGCCTCCCGGACAGCATCGGAATGGGTGGCAGTCAGTGCAGACGTGTCTGCGGCAGTTTGTTTATCGTCTGACAATTTCTACTCATTATTTGATATCTGAACCACAATTAACCGGCGATTCCACGGAAAACAGGGCCAAAAGCATTGATTAAACGGGGTAACCACCCTGCCGTCGTTGGTATAATTTTTGGTCGCTCTTCCCAGCGGCAAGACATACAAGCAGGCCTGGAAGCGTAGCAGACCAAAACGGTAAATTTTAACTTATTGCATGATCTCTACAGACAAAACCCCATTGCTAAAAACATTCGCCCAACGCTTCGGCCAGCGCCTCGGTCTGCGCATCGGTCAGTCCTCGCGCAAGAACCGCATCATCACCATCAGCGCCATCGGCATGGCCGTGCTGGCCTTTGGTGCAGCCGGTGTGGCGCCATTGGCGCCTGACGCAGCCGAGCTCCCGATACGCTCCATCAGCCAGGAACTGGCATTGCCCGACATCGATGCGCAGCTGTATGCGATGGAAGACCATCCACAATCCTTTGTCCGTGAAGAAAAGATCCGCTCCGGCGATACCCTGGCTGCCTTGTTGAACCGCCTCGGCGTGGACGACGCGGCTGCCGCCACCTTCATCAAGAACGACGCCACTGCCCGCGTCGTGATGCGCCTGCCGCCTGGTCGCCGGGTGCAGGTTCAGACCGGCGCCGACGGCAGCCTGCAGTGGCTGTCGGCACCGATGACTGAAAGCGCTACCACTGCCCTGCAGAACCTGGTGATCCGCCAGAACAACGGCCGCTTCGCCGCCACCCAGACCAGCGCGCCGCTGGAGCGCCGGGTCGAGATGCATGCCGGCATGATTCGCTCGTCACTGTTCGCTGCCACTGATGCGGCCCAGATTCCGGACAATGTCGCCAAGCAGATCATCGACATGTTCTCCACCGACATCGATTTCGCCTCCGATCTTCAACGCGGCGACCGCTTCAACGTGGTCTATGAAACCTTCTGGCAGAACGGCGAATTCGTGCGCGCCGGTCGCATCCTGGCCGGCGAATTCCGCAATGCCGGCACCGCCTACCGTACCGTCTGGTTCGACGAGCCGAACAGCCGGACTGGTGGCGGCTATTATAGTTTCGACGGCAAGTCCCTGAAAAAAGCCTTCCTGAAGTCACCCCTGGCCTTTACCCGGATTTCTTCCGGTTTTTCGATGCGCATGCATCCGGTGCTGGGCAAGTGGAAAAAACATGAGGGCGTCGATTTCGCCGCACCGGTCGGCACGCCGATCCGCACCTCGGGTGACGGCGTGATCGAATTCGCCGGCACGCAAAATGGCTACGGCAACGTGGTCGTGGTGCGTCACTGGTCGAATTACTCGACTGCCTATGCCCACATGAGCCGCTTCGGCAGCGGCCTGCGCAAGGGCATGAAAGTGTCGCAGGGCGACCTGATCGGTTATGTCGGCACTACCGGCTGGTCGACCGGCCCGCACCTGCACTATGAATTCCGGGTCAACAATCAGCCCCGCGATCCGCTGGCCGTCGATGTCGTCAGTCCGCAGCCGATGACAGCTGCAGAACGTCAGCGCTTCCAGATCGTTGCTGCGGACATGCTGCACCGTTTCGATCTGCTTGGCCCGACCGACAACATGAAGCTGGCGGCGCGCTGATCTTTTGATCGGCTGACCGTCCGCCCTGCTCACCTGCCGTCCGACATCTGCCCGATTCGACCATCCTGATGACGCACTATATCGGTCTGATGTCCGGCACCAGCCTTGATGGCGTCGATGGGGTTCTGGTCGCGGCGGATGCGCACACCCGCGGCCTGCGCTTGCTGGCCGCCGCCAATCTGCCGTTCGATGACGACCTGCGTGCGCAGGCCATGGCCTTGCAGTCGCCGGGCGAAAATGAACTGCACCGCGAGGCACTGCTGAGCAATCTGCTGGCTGGCCGTTACGCCGCTTGCGTGAAAGAACTGATGCAGCTGGCCGAAGTTGATGCAAGCGACGTGCGTGCCATTGGTGTACACGGCCAGACGATCCGTCACCGACCCGAGCTGGGTTACACCCGTCAGGCCAACAACCCCGCGTTGCTTGCCGAGCTGACCGGCATCGACGTCATCGCCGATTTCCGCAGCCGTGACATTGCCGCCGGCGGCCAGGGCGCGCCATTGGTACCTGCATTCCATCATGCCGTGTTCGCGGAACCGGACGAAACCCGGGTCGTGGTCAACATCGGCGGCATTGCCAACATCAGCATCCTCGACGACAGTGGCGCAACCGGTTTCGATACCGGGCCCGGCAACATGCTGATGGATGCCTGGATCAGCCGACACCTCGGCAAACCGTATGATGCCGGCGGCGTGTGGGCGGCCAGCGGCAAGGTCAATGCCAGCCTGCTGGCGGCGTTGCGCAACGAACCGTTCTTTGCAGTGGTACCGCCAAAAAGCACTGGCCGCGATCTTTTCGATGCCGCCTGGCTCGACCGCCGTCTTGCCGCCTTCGACGGAATCGCCGCTGCAGATGTCCAGGCCACCTTGCTGGCTCTCAGCGCGGAGACATTGGCAGATGCCATTGCCATCCATGCACCGCAGGCACTGGCTGTCTATGCCTGCGGCGGCGGCGCATTCAACACTGTGCTGATGCAGGCAATTGAAGCGGCGTTGAAGAACCGGAATCATCCGGCTGTAGTGACCTCGACGGCGGCGCTTGGTATCTCGCCGATGCATGTCGAGGCGCTCGCCTTTGCCTGGCTCGCCGAACGGTTCGACCGTCGCCTTGCGGGCAACCTGCCAGCCGTAACGGGGGCGTGCGGCCTACGCATCCTGGGTGCACTTTATCCAGCCTGATTCAATGCTGCGCAGTGGACGGATCGGCTCTCAGTATTCGCTCTTCATTGCTTGACCGATCGTGGCGCTGCTTGACGGCGTCGGCCTATTCCCATGCCTGGCGCCTCGCAACCTGCGCCGCCATGCCCTCTACATCAAGGGGCCATCAACGAAAAACGCCCCGACATGCGGGGCGCTTTAACAAATAAATCGGCCGTCAGGCAGAAAAAGACGATCCGCAGCCGCAAGTGGTCGTTGCATTCGGATTCTTGATCACGAACTGCGCGCCTTCCAGATCATCCTTGTAGTCGATCTCCGCGCCGACCAGGTACTGATAGCTCATCGAATCGATCAGCAACTGCACGCCGTTCTTGGTCATCGTGGTGTCGTCTTCGTTGGTGATTTCATCGAAGGTAAATCCGTACTGGAAACCGGAACAACCGCCGCCCTGGACGAAAACCCGCAGTTTCAGGTCAGGGTTGCCCTCTTCCTCGATCAGTTGCGCGACCTTGGCGGCGGCACTGTCGGAAAAAACGATCGGTGCTGGCATTTCGGTAACTGCATTCATCTGTACTCTCCTGCTTGTCCGAACGATGCGCGCGCTGCGTGGGTCGCAGCGCAGCGGGTGGCACGAATGTGCCGACTGCCAATCTCTTATTATAGTCTTCCTGCAGGCTTCAGGTTTTCGATGACGCCAGTTTCAGCATGGGCTCCACGCTTGAGCCGGGGGTCAATCGGCCGGCGACGATGGCGCCGCCATGCATTTCCAGCGCCAGATACGTGACATCTCCAGTAATGCGGGCCTTCGGCTGCAATTCAAGCAGTTCGCTCGAAAAGACCGCGCCATTGATCTCGCCATTGACCACCAGGTGGGCGCCCCGCACATCGCCATCTACCCTGGCATTCTCGGAAATGACCAGCATGGCGCCATCGACCGGATCGGCGATCACGTTGCCACGTACGTGCCCATCGATCCGCAGACCGCCCTTGAAATGGACATCGCCGTCGATTCGGGTATCGACGCCGATCAGGCTGCCGATGGTGTTCTTGGTTTTTTTGCTGAACATCAGGATTTCCCTTCGAGCAGTGCGGTCTGCTGCGCGCGCAGTTGTCCTTTTTCGAGGATGCGCGCCTGCACCGATTTCATTTCCGCACCGGGCGGAAGGGTCAGCAAGCCTTCAATGCGCTGGTAGCGCTTGAAGGAAAGCTGGAATTTGTCGCCGTCAATAGGATCTCTTCGGCCGACTTCCGGAAAAACGATAACAGCACTTTTTCCATTCTGCAACACTGTCACCGCCAGTTGCAGCGAGCCAGTGAATTCCCGGTCGCCTTTGCCACCCTGCATCACCAACAAGCGATAGCGAAGCTGGCCGGTACCGGCCACATCGGCTTTCAAGCGCCGGATGGAGACACTGCCGCCGGTCCGATTGGTCGGCAACAGGCTTTCGAAAAATGCCAGGTCTTCCTTCAGTCGGGCATTGTCGGTTTCCAAAGTCTTGACCTGCGCCGCCAACTGCCGCTGCACAGAGCGTTCGATGTTGATCTGGCTGTCGGCCGAATTTGCGGTGCTGGCGAGCCGGTCACGTTCGACCTGCAGCCGGGCGACCGGATCATCGGCATCGGCGGGCTTTCTGACGGCGCCATCTGCCGCACCGGTTCCGGCGGCGCCTGCGCCACTTATGCCACCACCGTGGCCAAAACTGCGGCCGACGTCGTAAGCCCCGAGCGCCACGCCACCGATCCCGACCACCACCGCAGCGGCAATTGCCGCCCGCAGCCCCATCGGCATGCGCTGGCGAATCGTCATGCTCGGTGCCGATACCGTCCAGCGATGAAACAGGCGCTTGAATTTCAGGACGTTGAACAGCGGACGATGCGCCGTCACTCGGCCATCCGGTTCAGCCTCACGGCAGCAACGGAACCTGGCGCAGCCCGGCATCCTCGTCAAAGCCGAACATCAGGTTCATGCATTGCACGCCCTGCCCGGCCGCGCCCTTGACCAGGTTGTCTTCCACCACCAGGATCACCAGCAAATCACCACCGCCCGGACGATGCACGGCAATGCGCAGCATGTTGGAGCCACGTACCGACCGGGTCTCCGGATGACTTCCTGCCGGCATGACGTCGACGAAATGCTGGCCCTCATAGTACCGTTCGAACAATGCCTGAACGTCGATGCCGCGCGCTCCCGGCTGCAATGTCGCATACAGCGTCGAATGGATACCCCGGATCATCGGTACCAGATGCGGCACGAAAGTCAGGCCGATCGGCCGTCCGGAGATCGCTTCGAGCCCCTGCTTCGTCTCGGGCAAATGGCGGTGCCCCTTGACACCGTAGGCCTTGAAATTGTCGGAGGCTTCGGCCATCAAGGCGCCGATCTCGGCCTTGCGGCCAGCCCCCGACACGCCGGACTTGCAATCGGCGATCAGCGACGATTCCATGACCAGGGGCGTGGCAGATGCCAGCAGCGGCGCGAATCCCAGCTGCATCGAGGTCGGATAACAGCCCGGCAAGCCGATCAGGCGTGCGCCGCGAATCGCCTCCCGGTTCACCTCCGGCAAACCATACACGGCTTCGGCCAGCAGGTCCGGGCAGCCGTGCGGCATGCCGTACCACTGTTCGAAAACGGCCGTGTCCTTGATGCGGAAATCGGCGGCAAGGTCGATCACCTTTACCCCGGCGGCCAGTAATTGCGGTGCCTGCGCCATGGCCACGCCGTGGGGTGTAGCGAAGAACACCACGTCGCAGTCGGTAAGATTGGCTTTTTCAGGGGATGAAAACGCCAGCGACACATGACCGCGCAGCGACGGGAACATGTCCGCCACCGGCATGCCGTCTTCCTTGCGTGAGGTGATGACATGGAGCGCGACATGCGGATGCGGCGCCAGCAGCCGCAACAACTCGACGCCGGTATAACCGGTGCCGCCAACGATCCCTACCTTGATCATGCGAATCCTTCCTTGTGCACTGCCACGCAGCGCAGGAAAACCAAAAAGACAATCAAAATGACAATAAAGCGCAAAATAAAAAGCCGCCAGGCGCGAACCGGGCGGCTTTCGGTGCTCTGAAAACGCGGCTTAGCGCTTCGAGAACTGCTTTGCGCGACGGGCCTTGCGCAGACCGACTTTCTTACGCTCGACTTCACGCGCATCACGCGTGACGAAACCCGCTTTGGCCAGTTCCGGCTTCAAGGTTGCATCATAGTCGATCAGGGCGCGGGTAATGCCATGGCGGACAGCGCCAGCCTGGCCGGATTCACCGCCACCATTGACATTGACCATGATGTCGAAACGCTCGACATTGTTGGTCAGCACCAACGGCTGGGCAATCACCATCAGACCGGTTTCACGCGAAAAATATTCATTCGCCGGCTTGCCGTTGACGATGATCTGGCCGGAGCCGACCTTGATGAACACCCGCGCCACTGCACTCTTGCGACGGCCGGTGCCGTAGTTGTAGTTACCGATCATGTCGATTCCTTAGGGTTCAGTTGCTTCAGCTCGAGCATTTTCGGCTGTTGCGCGGCATGCGGATGGGTCGCTTCGGCATAAACTTTCAGCTTCTTGATCATGGCATAGCCGAGCGGACCCTTGGGCAACATGCCCTTGACCGCTTTTTCCAGGGCGCGCCCCGGGAAACGCTGCTGCATTTTCAAAAAATTGGTTTCGTAGATGCCGCCTGGATAGCCGGTATGACGATAATACGTGCGGTCGGTTGCCTTGGCGCCGGTCACGCGCAATTTGCCGGCATTGACGACGATGATGAAGTCGCCCGTATCGACGTGGGGGGTGAATTCTGGTTTGTGCTTGCCGCGTAACCGGAGTGCCACTTCGCTGGCAACACGTCCGAGGATCTTATCCGTCGCGTCAATCACGAACCAATCACGCTTGACCTCGTGGTCTTTAGCGGAAAAGGTTTTTTGCATGATGACTTCCTAACTGGGTTATTTCGCTCAATGAATGGCGGTTCCACCAGAGCTTGCCCATGAATGCTGCAGGGCCTGGCGGACACATCCTTGTTATATCTTCCTGAGCAAACGGAAGAGCCCGAGAGTATAGCCTTTTCAAGGACTTAGCGTCAAATCGAATCGTACGGAGCATTGCCGGACATACGGGCCGGTGCGCATCGGCGCTACAATTCATCCCTATTCAACAAGGGGGTAAGACGATGGAATGCACCGTTCGCTGGACCGGATTGTCCGGCATGACGTTTCTGGCCGAGACCGGCTCCGGCCACCTGCTGACGATGGATGGCGCGCCGGACGGGGGTGGCCGTAACCTGGCGCCACGGCCGATGGAAGTCGTCCTGGCCGGCACCGGCGGTTGCACGGCCTATGACGTGGTGCTGATCCTGCGTAAAAGCGGTCAGGACATCACCGGCTGCGATGCGACACTGAAGTCGGTCAGGGCGGAAAAAGATCCGAAAGTATTTACCAGCATCCACTTTCACTTCACGGTACGCGGCCACAATCTGAAGGCGAATCTGGTGGAACGCGCGATCAAGCTGTCGCATGAAAAATATTGCTCCGCTTCGATCATGCTGGAAAAAACGGCAGCAATCACGCATTCCTTCGAGATCATCGATGAAGCCGCGGCGCTGACATCATCGACCTAGGATCTGCCTGCCGCATCAACCATTGACAAGTCACTGGCTGCAGCAGCCTGCATGAGACGCCGTCTGAGACGCAGCACTGTCATCGAATACGGTTGGCACGGCAGCAATCAAATATAGTAGGCCGCACTGGTCATGACGCGCGACATGCCTCGCATGAGTGCCTCCACCGGCGCTGGCAAGGAAGTCGCGCCGAGTTGCTGCGCATGGGCACCATGCGCAGCTTCGTCCTGGCGCATCTGTTCGACGATGGCACGCGAGCGGTGGTCGTCGGCCGGCAGCCGCTGCAGATGGCTCGCCAGATGCGCTTCCACCTGGCGCTCGGTTTCGACCATGAAACCAAGGCTGACGCCGTCTCCCAGGCGCCCGGCAACGGTGCCCAATCCATAGGAGGCGAGGTACCAGACCGGGTTGAGGAGGCTCGGTCGCGCCCCAAGTTCCTGCAACCGGTCGCCAGTCCAGCGGAGATGGTCTTCCTCGTCTCGGCCGGCGCGCTTGAACTGCTCGGCGATCTCCGCGCTGCGGGCGATCCTTGCCTGCGAGGCATACAGCGCCTGAGCGCAAATTTCCCCAACATGATTGACTCGCATCAAACCAGCGCTATGACTGCGCTCATTTGGCGTCAGCGTGTCATCGGCCAGCGGGGAAGCCGGATTTGGCCGCGATGCAGGAACGACACCGGCAACGACGCGCAGCGCACGATCGAAATTTTGGATTGCAAGATTGACATCGAACATGAAATCTCCTGTCTAAGATGTTGCATTTGATGCATCTGAAAAAGCCTGGCGGCTTGACGGATTGTGGGACACGCTTCAGTATTTCTTTATATCAACTATGTAGTGCATTAACGACAATGCACGCGATTTGCATTACTAATTTGAAATTTAATTTGCATCAGCGGATGAAATTTGATGAAATTGGAGCAGTTTCAATGCTTTCAGCCAAGGCGCATTGAACCGAGCCTCTGTTCTGGCGCAATAAATAGAACGTTCGTGCAGGTTTTTACAAAAATATCCGGAGACAATACATGAAGAAGTCATTACTGGCACTTGCCGTCCTGAGTGCAGTTGCAGGTGCAGCATCGGCGCAAACCTCGGTCACCCTCTTCGGCAATATCGGCGGCGCCGTGCGCCATGAGGCCGATGCAGCAACCGATGCGAAAAAGAACCGCATGCGTGACGCCAGTAACTATCAAACGAACAGCATCGGTTTCCGCGGCGTGGAAGATCTTGGCAACGGCATGAATGCCCACTTCGTCCTCGACACCACGTTCTTCAGCGGCACCGGTCAGCAGGCCCTGGCAACCAGCCTGTTCGATCGGCAGGCTCTGGTCGGCATCACGACACCGTACGGCACGATCGACATGGGCCGCGTTTTCGGACCCCAATTCTACGCCGCCATCAGCTACGACCCGTTCGACACCCATTACACGGGCATCGACCCGATCACGCGTAACTCGATCTCGGCCAGCCAGACCAGCGACAACACCTTCTCGAGCAACAGCCGTACTGACAACGCCATCAATTACACCAACAAGTTCGGTGACCTGACGGTGCGTGCGGAATACGCTTTCGGCGAGCAGGCGAACTACGCCAACGGCGGTTCGACCAAGGCCGTGGGCGCCGTGTATCAAAATGCAATGTTCACACTCGGTGCTGCTTACACCAAGAAAAAACTGCGTGCCGACTTCAGTTCCAACCCGGCCTTGTCGCCTGCGTTCGGTAATGACGCGTACACACCTGCACAAACAGCTGCCGGTGGTGGTTTCCAGGATGCTGATTACTACACCGCCGGCGGTAGCTACACGCTGGGCAATCTGCGTGCAAGCGTTGGCTATGCGCACGAAAAGCGGGACCTGAAGGCGTCGGAGCACAAAGAGCGCAATCTGTGGACTGGCCTGCGCTACAACATGACGCCGCTGGTGCAATTGACCGGTGGTTACTTCAAGACCAACATCGACAGCTTCAAGGGCGGCAGCAGCAAGGATCTGTATGTGCTGAGCGCGGCTTACCTGCTGTCGAAGCGCACGACGCTGTTCGTCGAAGCGGATCATGCAAACTTCCGTGGCCCGGAGTTTCCATACGTTGCACTCGGCCAGTTCGCTCCATCGAGCGCTGCCGGCATCGCAGTGCGCAACGGCGTGATGGTTGGTGTGAACCACAACTTCTGATTTGACGCCGGGCTTGCCCGGCATGGTCGAGCTACACAAGCCGCCGGGTTCAACCGGCGGCTTTTTTTTCGGCTAATTTTTTACTCACTTTTTTTACCGAATTTTTGCGGGCTTGTTGCTGACGCATTGCCGAGTCCTCGCCGACTCATGTCTGATCTCAGCGTACAGGTTTTTTGCGGAATACCGTTTCATCTGCATAGAACGCGGCGTCCTGCTGGGGCCACCAGCCCGGTATGCCGAGCACTGGCAGCGGTGTCGGCGACCGCGCCAGCAATCCCTGCTGCAGGCCGGCGCACAGCAGCGCATCGAGTCCGGCACGCCGATCGGCTTCCGGCAGTGCAAAAAAGCCGGCATCCACCGGCAGTACCCAGACATGGGCCGTGATTGCCTTGTAAGGAGTGACCAGCTTCTCCAGAAGTGCATGCCCGAACAAGCGAACTTCGTAGCCGGGGTTATCCCGGTCATGGGCCAGGAAGCAGGCCTGCCAGTCATGCGCGCGCAGTGCGCTTTCGAAGGTCGCATCAGCGCACAAGAGGACCGCGGCATTTTCGTCGAAAATCGTCGCCCTATCGCGTGTCTTGCCACGCCGGCCACGATCGGCCACGGCGAATCCTGGCTGGCCGGATAGTTCTGCCGCCTGGATTCCATTGAGAGCACGCTTGGCTTCCGGATACGTCAGCCATGCCAGGGCATTGAAGTAATCATGCAGATTATGCCGGGTCGGAATGCAGCCGCTGCGGTCGATGAAGCTTTCATACGCCTCGTCGGCGACAAGCTGCTCTTGCGCGACGAACTGCAATGGCAGGCCGCGTATGTTGACCAACCCGCGACGTCCGGCCGTTTGATTCAACCGGTCCACCCAGTCCGGTGACCCGGCATCGATTCCGGCAGCAGCCAAGATGAACGGCAGCAGCCACGGCCGCTGCCAGTCTATTGGCGTCGGTCGCACATCGGGCATGGATGCCTGCATCGGTTTCAACCGGCGACATTCCGCACGCCGCCGCTCAACAGCATCATCAGAGGATGGCCGTCAGCCGAACGTCCAGGGCAGCGTTCGCCCCGCATCCAGTGGCACCACGGAAGCCTCACCAGCCGGCACCTCGGCGGGAATCGTCCACGGTTTGCGCAACAGGGTGATCGTTTCTTCATTGCGCGGCAAACCGTAGAATTCCGGACCATGAAAACTGGCGAACCCCTCCAGCCGATGCAGCGCGCCCGCTTCCTCGAACGCAGTGGCATAGAGCTCCATTGCATGCAGCGCCGTATAACAGCCGGCACAGCCGCAGGACGCTTCCTTCGTATCACGCGCATGCGGCGCTGAATCGGTACCGAGAAAAAACCGTTGGTTGCCGGAGGTTGCCGCAGCCACGAGTGCTTGACGGTGCACTTCCCGTTTTAATACCGGCAAGCAGTAGTAATGCGGCCGAATTCCGCCGGCAAACATCACGTTGCGGTTGTGGAGCAGGTGATGCGCCGTGATGGTGGCAGCGATCGGCCCGGCCGCCTCGGCCACGTACTGCGCCGCCTCGCGGGTCGTGATGTGCTCGAACACCACTTTCAAGGCCGGCAGATCATGTCGCAGCGGTGCCAGGATGCGCTCGATGAACACCGCTTCCCGGTCGAACAGATCGATCTCGACATCGGTGACTTCGCCATGCACCAGCAACGGCAGCCCGAGTTCCTGCATTTTTTCCAGAACCGGCATGCACTGCCACAGATCGGTCACGCCAGCGGAAGAATTCGTGGTGGCGCCGGCAGGATAGAGTTTCACGCCATGCACCATGCCACTGTCGCAGGCGCGGGCTATTTCGTCACGCGTCGTGGCATTGGTGAGATAGAGCACCATCAACGGATTGAAAGCGGACCCTGCCGGCAGCGCGTCAATGATCCGCTGCCGATAGGCCAGCGCCATCGCCGTGGTGGTAACCGGCGGCTTCAGGTTCGGCATGACGATGGCGCGGCCGAACTGCCGCGCCGTATCCGCCACCACGCTGCGCAGCATGGCGCCGTCACGCAGGTGCACGTGCCAGTCATCCGGACGCACCAGTGTCAGGCTGTCTTGTGTCGACGACCCGACTTCGGGCAATTCAGGCAAAGATGTTTCGGCAAGCATGGCAATTCGTCCCGGCAAAGCCGTCATTTTAACCGCGCTTTTTCGAAGCCGATCGCTTGGCTGCCACCAGGCCCTTGAATCAGTGAATGATCTTCGCCAGGAAGTCCTGCGCACGATCGGACCGCTGTGATCCGAAAAACTCATCCTTCGTGCAATCCTCGATGATGCTGCCGTGATCCATGAAAATCACCCGGTTGGCCACCTTCCTTGCAAAGCCCATCTCATGGGTCACGACCATCATCGTCATGCCTTCCTGTGCCAGCCCGACCATCACGTCCAGTACTTCGTTGATCATTTCCGGATCGAGCGCCGACGTCGGTTCGTCGAACAGCATCGCGATCGGATCCATCGACAAGGCGCGGGCGATCGCGACCCGCTGTTGCTGGCCACCCGAGAGCTGCCCGGGAAATTTGTCCTGCTGCTTGATCAGACCGACGCGGTCGAGGTATTTCAACCCCTTTGCCGTGGCTTCTTCCTTGCTCCGGCCGAGCACCTTGGTCTGGCCGATCGTCAGATTCTCGCGAATCGACATATGAGGAAACAATTCGAAATTCTGGAACACCATGCCGATGCGCGCACGCAGCTTGCTGAGATTCGTTTTCGGGTCGCCGACCGCAATCTGGTCGACCAGGATCTCGCCTTTCTGGAACGGTTCCAGTCCATTGACGGTTTTGATCAGCGTCGATTTTCCGGAGCCGGAAGGACCACACACCACCACCACGTCGCCCTTGCTGACGCTGGTGGTGCAATCGGTCAGGACCTGGAAGCTGCCATACCATTTGCTGACGTTTTCTAATTTGATCATGCCGTTCTCCCAACTCTCGATAGTCTTGATGACGTTGCGCCGAATCGCGCTGCCGTTCAGCGAATGATCGCCACTTTTTTCTGCAGCTGTTTAACCAGTAACGACAGGCCAAAGCACATCGTGAAATACACGACCGCGACAAACAGGTACATCTCGATCAGACGCCCATCACGCTGCGCCACCTTCGATGCCGCGCCGACGAAATCGGTAATCGACAAAACGTATACCAGCGAGACATCCTGGAACAGTACGATGGTTTGTGTCAGCAACACTGGAATCATGTTTCGGAACGCCTGCGGCAAGACGATGTTGCCCATGGTTTGCCAGTAATTCATCCCGAGCGCATAACCGGCCCACACCTGACCCCGTGGAATCGATTGAATGCCGGCCCGCATGATCTCGCAGTAGTAAGCCGCTTCGAACAGGATGAAGGTGATCAGCGACGAAGAAAAAGCGCCGACCTTGATCGGCTCCTTGGAGCCGATGACCCAGGCGCCCATGTAAGGCACTAAAAAATAGAACCAGAAAATGACCAGCACCAGCGGCATCGACCGGATCAGGTTCACATAGGTTGTGGCGATCAGCGACACCGGCTTCAAGCTTGATAGCCGCATCATCGCCAGCAGGGTGCCGATCAAAATGCCGCCGATCATGGCATAGGCCGTCAACTGCAGCGTGAATGCCATTCCGGTCTGAAACAGGTAAAGCCAACTGCGCTCGATGACATTGAAATCGAACTTATCCATGATCAGTGCCCTCCTGCGCTGGTAGTGCCGGAAGTGATGAACCCTGGAATGGCGATCTTCTTCTCAAGCAGGCGCATCAGATTGACGACCAGGATATTGACAAAAATGTAGATGAGGGTTGCGGCGGTGAATGCCTCGAACACCTGGAATGAAAATTCCTGCATCGAGCGAGCGCGTGCCGTCAGCTCCATCAAGCCAATGGTCAGCGCCACTGAGCTGTTCTTGATGATGTTCAAGAATTCACTGGTCAATGGCGGCATGACAATCCGAAAAGCCATCGGCAGCAGCACGTAACGGTATGTCTGGGGCAGGGTCAGGCCAAGCGCGGTGCCGGCCATGCGCTGGCCGCGCGGCAGCGCGTTGATGCCGGCGGACACCTGCACCGCCACCCGTGACGCCGTGAAGAAACCCAGGCAGATCACTGCGGTCACGAACGACGCATTCGGCAGCGACTTCAGCCAGCTGCCGACGGAATTCGGCACCAGCTCCGGCATGACGAAATACCAGAGGAACATCTGGACCAGCAAGGGGATGTTGCGAAACAGTTCGACAAAACCGTTGCCAAAGCGCGCCGCCCAGCGATTGGGCATGGTGCGAATGGTGCCGATGATTGCGCCGAGAATCAATGCCATGACCCAGGCCGTGAGTGCAGTGGCCAGCGTCCAGATCAGACCCGACCACAGCGTGTCCATGTAGGTGCCGACACCATCCGGCGAAGGATCCCAAAAAATCCGCCAGTTCCAGTTGTAGTTCATGGGATACGCCTCCGATCATGTCAGTCGTGGCTTACGACTGGCGTTCGATATGTTTTGTTTGTGCGACGCAGCAAATCACCCGGTAAACAAAAACGGGAGGCAATCGCCCCCCGTTTCAGATGCAACACTCGCTGTTTATTTCTTCTTCGATGACATTTGTTGCGCTTCCGGTACGGCTGCGTAGGTCGCAGGATTACCCGAGTCGGTCGGCTTGGCGATCACTGCCTTGAGCTGTGCGCTCATTGGAATGTTCAGGTTGATTCCTTTTGGTGGAATCGGCGATTGAAACCATTTCGCATAAATCCGGTTGATTTCGCCAGATTTGAAGATGCCTTCGATTGCCGTGTCGACCGCTTTCTTGAATGCAGGATCATCCCGACGCATCATGATCGCGTACGGCTCGATCGACAGCGCTTCCGTCGAGATCGTGTAATCAGCGGGTGACTTCGAGCTTGCCGCCAGCGATGCCAGCAGAATGTCGTCCATGCCGAATGCAGTTGCACGACCGGTTTCGACCATCAGAAACGCTTCCGCATGATCCTTGGCAGTCATGATGTTCATGCCCAGGTTCTGCTCGCCATTTAGTGTCGTGAGTTGCTTCAGGTTCGACGTGCCGGAAGTCGAGACGATCGGCTTGCCCTTCATGTCGGCCAGGGTGGAAATGTTCGAGGATTTCTTCGACAGCAAGCGATTGGCCGTCACGAAGGTGGTCGGTGCAAAAGAGACTTGCTTCTGACGCTCCTCGTTATTGGTGGTCGAACCGCATTCGAGATCGACGGTACCATTGGCCATGAGCGGAATGCGGGTGGCCGAGGTCACCGGGTTCATCTTCACGTTCAAGGCCGACAATCCAAGCTGCTTCTGAATCGCCGTAACGGCTTTCAGGCACAGGTCGATCGAATAGCCTTGATACGACTGTTTGTCATCCAGATAGGAGAATGGAATCGACGAGTCGCGCACGCCGATCGTGATCGACCCGGAATCCTTGATCTTTTTCAGGGTTCCAGTCAGCTCTTCAGCTTGCACGGTGCCAGCCATGACACCAGCGGCGATCAGAACGGCGATTAACTTCAAAACTTTCATACATTCTCCTGAGGAAAAAATTGCTTGGATCAGTGTACCAAAAGCGGTGTTGGAAACATTGTATTTCGGCAGCTGCCGAATTCAGTACCACACATTCTTCTGTCACCGGTTAACAAACGGTTCGATCATAGACCACGTTGACCGTCGCGATTTTCATACATATCAAGTGCAGCGCTGGAGTCGGGGGAATAAGGCCGGGCTCGCTGTCTTTTCATGGCGCATCGATGTTTTCTTGATTTCAGATTGGCTACTCCTTACCTCCCTGCATCAGCAAGATGCGCGCCTTGCCGCAATGCACTTGGACAATCCATGCATCCGGCCAACGCACCAAAAGGCACCGCGACGATCAAGGGTACAAGCCACGCATTTCACGTGCCTGTAACACTCTGGTGCAGGCTACGATGAATGCTGCTGTCCGCAACGACACTTTCTTGTCTTCGGCAATCTGCCAGACCGCATTGAATGCCTCGCGCATGATGCGGGTAAGGCGCAGGTTGATTTCATCTTCGGTCCAGAAAAAACTGGAGAAATCCTGCACCCATTCGAAGTAGCTGACCGTCACGCCGCCGGCATTGGCGATCACGTCCGGCACCACCAGCACGCCCCGATCCCGCAGCATGTCATCGGCCATCGGAGTGGTCGGACCATTGGCGCCTTCCAGAATCAGTTTTGCCTGGATGCGATTGGCATTGGCTTCGGTGATCTGCTGCTCGAGGGCCGCCGGTACCAGGATGTCGCATTCAACGCCCCAGAACTGGTCGCGGTCGGCAACGTCTTCTGCGCCAGCAAAACCGGCCACGCTGCCGGTTGCCGCCGCATGCGCCTGCAAGGCAGCCACATCCAGGCCGGACGGCTTGACGACAGTACCGGCATGGTCCTGCACTGCCACCACCCGCGCACCGGCATCGGCGAACAGGCGCGCAGCAACCGCGCCGACATTGCCGAACCCCTGCACCGCCAGACGGGCGCCGCGAATCTCCATTCCCAACCGTGCGGCAGCTTCGCAACCGACCACGAACACGCCGCGCCCGGTCGCTTCATGCCGGCCCAGACTGCCACCAAGCGAAATCGGTTTGCCGGTGACGACGCCCGAAGCTGTGCTGCCCTGGTTCATGGAATAGGTATCCATCATCCAGGCCATGATCTGTTCGTTCGTGTTGACGTCGGGTGCCGGAATATCCTTGTTCGGGCCGATGATGATGCCGATCTCGCTGGTGTAGCGACGCGTCATGCGTTGCAGCTCGCCTTGCGAAAGTGTCTTCGGGTCGACGCGGATGCCGCCCTTGGCGCCGCCGTAGGGCACATTCACCGCAGCATTCTTGACCGTCATCCAGGCCGACAGCGCCATGACTTCGGATAGCGTCACATCCTGATGGAAGCGCACGCCGCCCTTTCCCGGGCCGCGTGAAGTGTTGTGCTGCACCCGGTATCCCTCGAAATGCGCGATGCTGCCGTCGTCACGTTCGATCGGCACGTCGACGATCAGAATCCGCTTGGGACGCTTCAGGGTCTCGACCCAGCGCGCCAGGTTGCCCAGATACGGCGTGACGCGGTCGATCTGCTCGAGGTAGACGCCCCAGGGGCCGAGGTCGTCCTGTTTCAGATAGGAAGGAATGACGTGTGAATTTGCCATGCTGCTGTGCTCCTCACAGAGGGCGATGCCGACACCCGAATGGTGACCGCAACGCTGGGACGCATGCTATGACGAGCACACCACGTGAGGCAAATGCCTGTTTGGCATGTTCCCATGCATTTAATGCATAGTTGATGACACCGGTTGAAGCTTTGATCGATTCCGGCGCTAGCCGGCTTTCTGCCCGGTGCGTTGCGTCGATCTGGCGGTCCGGGTTTTTTGCACCGACTGCTTTTCCTGCCAGAGCAGGTAATTCCACAGGCGTTCGACCACCGGCTTGCCCGGCCGCTGCTCGGTGGGCCGCTCGCGGTAGAGCCGGATATCCATCTGTACCTGCCAGCCGGCGTCGTCACCATCGGCATGCGCCAGGAGACGCTGCCGTACTTCGCGGGTGACGGCTGAGTCCGGCAGGAAGACCACGCCGTGCCCTTCGAGCGCCATCATCTTCAACCCTTCGGCCATGTCGGTCTCGTAGCGTTTTTCCAGATGCAGCGGTTGCTGGGCGTCGGCCAGGATCAGTTCGACCATGCGGCCGAGGTAGGCATTGCTGGTGTAGGACAGAAAAGGCAGCGGGGCAGCAGCGGTTCCGGGCAGCATCAGGTCGGGCTTGCCACTGCGGTCGCAACGGGCGTAGGCACGCAGGGTCTCGGTGCCAAGCACCAGCATGTCGTAGCGTCCGGCATCGAGCTGCACCGGCTGGCGCGGATGGTGATAGCAAAGCAGCAGGTCGCAGCCGCCCTCGACCATCGTCATGACGGCGTCGTGCACGTTCAATGCCATCAGCCGCGTATGCATCGGGCCGAAACCGGCTTCCAGGGAGGTCAGCCACTTCGGAATGTAGGTCAGGGACAGCGTGTGCGGCACGGCGAAATCGATGGTCGTGTGGCCGGTGGGCCGTTTGCCGCGCATCAGCGCCCGGGCGCGGTCGATCTGGCCCAGCATTTCCATCGCCTGTTCGTAGAACACTTCTCCTGCAGGCGTCAGGCTGGTCGGATAGGAAGTGCGGTCGATCAGGTCAGCGCCGAGCCAGGCTTCAAGCGACTGGATGCGTCGGGAAAAAGCCGGCTGGGTGACATGCCGCAGTTCGGCCGACCGGCTGAAACTGCGGGTTTCAGCCAGGGAGATAAAGTCTTCGAGCCATTTGGTTTCCATGCCACATGGTAAAGCCCATTGCCCGATTGGCAAAATCAGGCTTGCTCACCGCCGGCGGCACCACTGGCGCTGGCGATGCACGCACCCTGTCGCCTCGGCTTCAGGCAGCGACTTCGATCGGCGGCTGCCCGCCTGCGTCATTGCCTTCATCACCGCGCACTTGCTGGCGCGCCCACATCTGCGCATAGACGCCGTCGGCTGCCATCAGGCGGGCATGATTGCCGCGCTCGACGATGCGGCCGTGGTCCAGCACCAGGATCTGCTGCGCATCGGCGATCGTCGACAACCGATGCGCGATCACGAGCGTGGTGCGATCGCGTGCAATTTCCTTCAACTGTGCCTGGATCGCCTGTTCGGCACGGGAGTCGAGCGCTGAGGTTGCTTCGTCGAAGATCAGGATCGCAGGATTTTTCAGCAGGGTGCGGGCGATCGCCACGCGCTGCTTTTCGCCGCCGGACAATTTCAGCCCGCGCTCGCCGACCATCGTCGCATAACCATCCGGCAGGCTGACGATGAAGTCATGGATCGAGGCAGCGCGGGCGGCGGACTCGATGTCAGCCTTCGATGCGCCGGTCTTGCCATAGGCGATGTTGTATTCGATGGTGTCGTTGAAGAGCACCGTGTCTTGCGGCACGATGCCGATCGCATTGCGCAGCGATTCCTGCGTCACCTGCCGCAGGTCTTGCCCGTCGATGGTAATGCTGCCCTGGTTGACGTCATAAAACCGGAACAGCAGGCGCGACAAGGTCGACTTGCCGGAGCCGCTGTGACCGACCACTGCCGTCGTGGTGCCGGCGGCAATCGTGAAATCGACGTCGAACAGGATCTGACGCTTGCTTTCGTAACTGAAATCGACTTGCTGGAAACGCACTTCCGCACCGCCTGCTGCCAATGGTCTTGCGGTAGAGGCGTCTGCGACTTCACGATGCTCGTCAAGCAAGGAAAACAGGCGTTCCATGTCAGCCAGGCTTTGCTTTATCTCGCGGTAGATCACGCCCAGAAAATTCAAGGGAATGTACAGCTGGATCATGAAGGCATTGACCAGCACCAGGTCTCCCAGGGTCATGGTGCGGTCGATCACGCCCTGCGTCGCGCGCCAGAGGATGGCGCTGACCGCAATGGCGATGATCGACGACTGTCCGGTATTCAATAACGACAGCGATGTCTGCGAACGTACCGCAGCGTTCTCATAGCGCTGCAAACCTTCGTCGTACCGCCGGGCTTCGTAATTCTCGTTACCGAAATACTTGACGGTCTCGTAATTGATCAGCGAATCGATGGCGCGGGTATTGGCCTTCGAATCGAGATCGTTCATGGTGCGCCGGAAATGGGTACGCCATTCCGTTACCACCACCGTGAAGGCAATGTAGCTGGTCAACGCTCCCGCCGTGATCGCCGCGAACCAGATGTCGTAATGCAGCACCAGGTAGCCCAGCACCAGGGTGATCTCGACCAGGGTTGGCAGGATGCTGAACAGCGTGTACGACACGAGCGACGAAATGCCGCGGGTGCCGCGCTCGATGTCGCGCGTCATGCCGCCGGTCTGGCGGTTCAAATGAAACCGCAGCGACAGCGAATGCAGATGGCGAAAGACCTGCAGCGCCACGTTGCGCACGGCCCGCTGGGTGACCCGTGCGAAGAAAAACTCCCGCAGTTCGGTGAAAACGGTGGTGGACAATCGCAGCGCGCCGTAGCCGATCAGAAGCGCCAGCGGCAGCACCAGCATTGCTTGCGGTTGCACCGGCGAAACGGTCAGATGATCGATCAGCTTCTTGAGCACCAGCGGCACGCCGACATTGGCCAGCTTGGCGCCGACCAGACAGGCAAGCGCGAAGGCGACCCGCCACTTGTAGGCAAGCAGATAGGGCAACAGTGTCTTGAGCGTAGCCCAGTCGTTGCGGGTGGATTGATTGGCGGGCGGGGAAGCGTTGGCGGAAGCGTGGTGGCGCATGGAATCGAATGGGGAATGAGGCGGAAGCCGGTGCCGGTGGTGATGGATGCGCCGGATGCGGGCGGATGCGTACAGCGATTGCACGCCGCCGATGGTTTATGCTCCGCACACGGAATTGTAGCCGCATCGCCCCTTTTTATTTGGAGGACATGAAATCATGCAAACGCCCGCCACAACCCTGCCGGAGGGCATGCCGCAACTGCGGGTGGTGCCGATGCCGGCCGACGCCAACATCCACGGCGATGTCTTCGGCGGCTGGATCATGGCGCAGGTCGATATCGCCGGCTCGCTGCCGGCGGTACGGCGCGCCAATGGCCGGGTGGCGACGGTGGCCGTCAATTCCTTCCTGTTCAAGCAGCCGGTATTCGTCGGCGACCTGCTGTCGTTCTATGCCAGCGTGGTCCGGGTCGGCACTACCTCGGTAACGGTCAATGTCGAGGTCTATGCCGAACGCATGCGGCTGCAAAGCGAAGTGGTGAAGGTAACCGAAGCCACCCTGACCTATGTCGCCACGGGCGAAGACCGCAAGCCGCGGGCGCTGCCGCTGCTGACCGACTGACGTTGCCGCTTGTTGCTCCTACTTCATGCCGCTGCATCTCGCCGCTGCATCTCGCCGCTGCTTCACGCCGCCTTTTGCCCCACGGCGGTCGCTTCGTCACGCAGTTCACGGCGCAGGATCTTGCCGACGTTCGTCTTCGGCAGGTCGGCGCGAAATTCGATGAATTTTGGCCTCTTGTAGGCAGTCAGTTCCCCACGGCAGAAGTCCATCAGCTGCTCGGCAGTGAGCGCCGGATCCTTGCGCACCACGAACAGCTTGACCGCTTCGCCGGTGGCCTCGTCGGGCACGCCGACGCAAGCACATTCGAGCACACCCGGATGCGCCGCCACCACACCCTCGACCTCGTTCGGATAGACGTTGAAACCTGAAACCAGGATCATGTCCTTCTTGCGGTCGATGATGCGGGTGAAGCCGCGCGCATCCATGACGCCGATGTCACCCGATTTGAAGAAGCCGTCCGGCGTCATGACCTTGGCGGTTTCGTCAGGGCGATTCCAGTAACCGAGCATTACCTGCGGCCCGCGGATGGCGATTTCGCCGGCTTCGCCGATCGGCACCGGCTGGCCGGCATCGTCCAGGATTGCGATGTCGGTCGAAGGGAACGGCAGGCCGATGGAACCGGTGTATTCGGGGGTATCGGCCAGATTGCAGGTGGCCGCCGGCGAGGTTTCCGACAGACCGTATCCCTCGGCGATCGGACAACCGGTCACCGCCATCCAGCGGTCGGCAACCGCTTTCTGTACCGCCATGCCGCCACCATTGCTGACCTTCAGTCCGGAAAAATCCAGCTTGGCGAAATCCGGGTGATTCAGCAGGCCGTTGTAGAGCGTGTTTACTGCCGGCAGCATGTTGATGCGGTGTTTCGCCAGTTCCTTGACGAAGCCACCGATGTCGCGCGGGTTTGGAATCAGCAGGTTCATGCCGCCGGTACGAATGCCGAGCATGCAGCAGGCCGTCAGGGCGAAGATGTGATACAGCGGCAAGGCGCAGACCGTCACCAGCTGCTCGACATGTGGCTCACGCTGCAGCACTGGCTGCAACCAGGCTTCGGACTGCAGCACATTTGCCAGGATGTTGCGATGGGTAAGCGTGGCGCCCTTCGAGACGCCTGTCGTGCCGCCGGTGTATTGCAGGAAGGCGATGTCGTTTTGCGTGAGCACCACCGGCGTCAGGGCCATCTTCGCGCCAGCCGCCAGCACCTGTTTTAATCCGATCGCATTTGCCAGCGTATAGGCCGGCACCAGCTTCTTGATGTTGCGCACGACGAAATTGACGATGTGCCCTTTCGCTCCCAGGAGATCGCCCATCTTCACGATCACGGCATGACGGATGGCGGTGTCGGCCACGACCTGCTCGAGTGTAGTGGCGAAGTTTTCCAGGACGATGATGGCAACGGCACCCGAATCATTGAGCTGATGCTTCAGTTCGCGGGCCGTGTACAGCGGATTGACGTTGACGACCGTAAAACCGGCGCGCAGGACGGCGGCGATCGCCACCGGATAGGCAAGCAGGTTCGGCATCATCAGCGCCACCCGGTCGCCTGGCAGCAATCCACGGCTCTGCAACCAGGCACCGAGCTTGCGCGACAACGCGTCGACTTCGGCGAAACTCAGGCGCTTGCCCATGCATTCATAGGCCGGCCGGTCGGCATAGCGGCTGAATGCTTCCTCCATCATGTGCACCAGCGAGGTGTACTGGGTGTTGTCGATTTCGGCAGGAATGCCGGGCGGATAGGAATTGAGCCAGATCTTGTCCATTCGTCGCCTCTGCTATGGATTTTCTATCGGATGACGGCCGGCTCACCGCAGCGCAGGCGCCACAATCGAACGACCGTTCATTTTTCTTGAGATCGTAGCCGTGGGCGTGCGGCGGCGCAAGCAAATTGCATGGATCTGTGGACATCGGTCGTCGCTTGCCTGCCGAACGCGGCTGGGAAAACGGCTGGGAAAACACTACCAGCTGTCACCCGCGGGTCGTCAAGGCGGCAGTGGCACCGGAATCATGTGTCGCTGTGACAGGGCCTGCTCGCCCAGGCTTGACAGTTGCTGGTGACGTGCATCCTCGTCCAACGCGGCCAACCGGCGCACGGCGGCATAGAAATGCGGAAAGGTCCGCTGCTGGTCGAACAGAGCCCGAAACCCCGGCACGAAATCATGATAGGTCGCCACCGACGCCAGGTGGGCATTGGTCAGCGGTTCGGCAAACCAGCGGTCGTAACCGGCATAGCCACCCCAGGTCATTTTCAGGGTCTGGTAATCGTCCTGTAGTGCATGGAAGATCTCGGCCTTGCGCTGGCGTTTTTCCGCATCCGTCGCAATACGGGCATAGTTGCCTTCAAGCGCCTTTCGGTGCTTCAACAACAAGCCCAGGAAATCCTTCTTGCGGTTTTCATATTCGACGAAACTCTGGCGCAGGCGGGGATCACCCTGCGCCACCAGCCAGCGTTCGACACCCGCCTCTTCCACCGCCGTGGCGAAGGATTCATTGAACTGGGTGTCATCCTGCACATACACCACCTGGTGCGCCAGTTCGTGGAACACCAGGCGCGCCAGCTCGGCATCCGGATACTGGATGAAAGTCGACAGCACCGGATCATTGAACCAGCCGAGCGTCGAATACGCCGGCACCCCGGCCACCTGCACATCCAGGCCATCGCGGCGCAGCCCGCCGGCATAGGCCTGGGCATCGGCCTTGCCATAATAGCCGCGATAACTGACGCAACCGGCCACCGGAAAACACCAGCGCCGCTGCTCCATGGACAGCTCGGGCGTGGCCACCACGTTCCACAGCACGAACGGGCGCTTCAGGTCGGCATAGCTCTTGTAGCTCTGGTTGTCCGGCAGGCCCAGTTCCTGGGCGGCATAACGGCGGATCTGCTTGACCTTGACCAGCTTGGCGCGCAGCTTGATGCTCAGGGCCGGGTCGGCAAGCCAGTCGTCGATCGGCCGGGCATCCGACAGCAGCGACAACTGGCCATGAGCTGCCTGGGCATAGTAGTCGAGTTGGGCACAGCCGCCGGCCAGCATGGCAGCGACGGCCACGGCGAGGCCCAGGGCGATATAGCGCTTGTGTCTCATCTCGGTCGACGCTCGAATCGTGCTGCGGTGGCAACCGGCACGGTTGGCAGATCGGGCATATCAGGCGGACATCGCCAGTTTTTCGACCTGCACCAACACGTCGTAGAACGTCGGGCCGCCGCCCATGTCGGTCACGCGCTGGCTGGTGACTTCGTTGGCATTCTTGCCGTCGGTGGCAAGTTTCTTCCACCAGATCGACAAGCCGACAACCAACCCGCGCCGGGCCCGGTCGGTGACGCGGGCACGGGCGATGAAACTGCCCCGATCATTGAAGATGCGCACCATGTCTCCGGTGGCCACTTCACGCGGCGCAGCGTCCATCGGGTGGATATCGAGATGTGGCTCACCTTCGGTCTGACGCAGGCTCTCGATATTGACGAAGGTGGAGTTCAGAAAGTTCCTTGCCGGAGGTGAAATCATTGCCAGTGGAAATTTTTTCGCCAATGCCGGATTGCTGGCCACTGATTCAAACGGGGCAATGTAATCCGGCAAAGGATCGAGACCATCGGCTTCCATGCGAGCGCTGTAAAACTCGCATTTTCCCGAAGGCGTGGCGAAACCGCCCTCGGCAAATGGCGCAGCCGGCATCACCAGTTTTTGCCAGCCTGATTTCTTCAGACTGGTCCAGTCGAAGTGGATTGCCCGCGGGTGCGCCGGATCAAAGGCAACTGCGGCGATGGCATCGTCGCTATCCCGAAAGCACGGCTCGTCGAAACCCATGCGCTGCGCGATCAGGCGGAAGATCTCGGTGTTCGGCTTGGCTTCCCCGAGTGGCGCGATGGCGGCATTGTTGGCCATCATGTAGAGGTGGCCATATGTTGAATGAATGTCGACGTGTTCCAGCTGTGTGGTGGCCGGCAGCAGGATGTCGGCGTAATCGGCGGTATCGGTCTGGAAGTGTTCCAGCACGACAGTGAACAGGTCCTCGCGTGCAAACCCCTGCATCACCTTGGCCGACTCCGGCGCGACTGCCACCGGATTGCTGTTGTAGACGATGACGGCCGTGATCTGCGGACCGAAATCCGGCGAGGACGGGCGCAGCAGATCGTCGCCGATGGTGCTCATGTTGATCGTGCGTGGTTTCTGGCTGGCTGGCCGCAAGTCTGGCCGTTGCAATGCCGAAAAATTTTTTGGAAAACTATCGGAGGCCGACAACTGCATGCCGCCGGCCGGATGCCGCCAGGCGCCGACCAGCGCCGGCAGGCAGGCGATATTGCGCACTGCCATGCCGCCGCCACGAATGCGCTGCAAGCCATAATTGGTGCGGATGGCAACGGGTTCGCCCCGCCGTGCCGTCTGGCCATACAGGCGCGCCAGTTCCACCACCTCATGCTCTGTGATGCCACAGATATGCGCCACCCGTGATGGCGTCCAGAGCGCGGTGCGTTCCTTCAATTGGGCAAAACCAAGCGTATGGCGGCTGATGTAATCCCGGTCGAGCAGGTCTTCGGCGATCAGCACATGCATCATGCCCAGCGCCAGTGCGGCGTCGGTGCCGGGCAACAGCGCAATGTGGCGCTGGCATTTTTCAGCCGTGAGCGAGCGATACGGATCGATCGCCACCAGGATCGCGCCGCGCCGCTTTGCTTCTTGCGCGCGGGTCCAGAAATGCAGGTTGGAGGCAATCGGATTGCCGCCCCAGATCAGGATCACTTTTGCATTCTGAAATTGCTCGACGTCGGTGCCGATCCGGCTGCCGAGGGTGTACGCATAACCGGCTCCGCCGGCAGATGCGCAAATCGTCCGATCGAGCAGCGACGCGCCGATCTTGTGGAAAAAGCGCGCCGACATCGATTCGCCCTGCACCAGTCCCATCGTGCCGGCATAGCTGTAGGGGAGGATCGCCTCGGGGTCGATGGCGGCGATGGCGCCGAGGCGGCTGGCGATGGT
>JAYTLK010000058.1:0-3451 GCA_043729515.1 Herminiimonas sp. | reverse complement strand
GAGACGGCCAGCTCGAAGCCTTCCCGGCGCATGTTCTCGATCAGGATCGTCAGGTGCAATTCACCGCGACCGGACACTTCGAAAATCGTGTCGTCGTCGGTCGGCGCCACACGCAGGGCAACGTTGGCCTTCAATTCCCGGTCCAGGCGTTCCCGCAACTGGCGGCTGGTAACGAACTTGCCTTCGCGGCCGGCCAATGGCGAATTGTTGACCATGAAGTTCATGGTCAGGGTCGGCTCGTCGACGGTCAGCATCGGCAGCGCGTCCGGTGTTTCCGGCGCGCAGACGGTGGTGCCGATGCCAAGCTCGTCGATGCCATTGATCAGCACGATGTCGCCAGCGACGGCTTCATCGACCAGTACCCGATCCAGGCCCTTGAAATTCAGCACCTGGTTGATGCGCGCCTTGCGCGGCGTGCCATCCGGGCCGTCCATGATGATCACGTCCTGCAGCGCCTTGACGCGGCCACGGGTGATGCGGCCGATGCCGATCTTGCCGACATAGGACGAGTAGTCGAGCGAGGAAATCTGCAGCTGGAGCGGACCGTCCTGGTCATCTTCCCGCGCCGGCACGTGGGCCAGGATCGCGTCGAACAGCGGCTTCATGTCACCTTCGCGCACCGTCGAATCCAGGCTGGAATAGCCATTCAACGCCGAGGCGTACACCACCGGAAAATCCAGCTGTTCTTCAGTTGCGCCCAGCTTGTCGAACAATTCGAAGGTGGCGTTGATGGCCCACTCCGCACGCGCGCCCGGCCGGTCGATCTTGTTCAGCACGACGATGGGTTTCAGGCCCAGCGCCAGTGCCTTGCGGGTCACGAAACGCGTCTGCGGCATCGGACCTTCCTGCGCATCTACCAGCAGCAGCACCGAGTCGACCATCGACAGCACGCGCTCGACCTCGCCACCGAAGTCGGCGTGGCCCGGTGTGTCGACGATGTTGATGTGGGTGCCTTCGTATTCGACGGCGCAATTCTTCGACAGAATCGTGATGCCGCGCTCTTTTTCAAGATCGTTCGAATCCATCACCCGGGCATCGACCTGCTGGTTGTCGCGGAAGGTGCCGGACTGGCGCAGCAGTTTGTCGACCAGCGTGGTCTTGCCGTGATCGACGTGGGCGATGATGGCGATGTTGCGAATGGCGCGTTTAGTATTTGACATGGTCTTGGAGATCGGTGAAGAGGCGGTGATGGTCGGTGAAAATCGAAGATACCCGGGGCCGACTGCGAGGTTCACGGGAACCATCCCGGGCGCCGCAATGGCGGTGCGTGGAAATGCGGGTGCGCAATTCGGAGAACCCATGAGTATAGCATGGTGCAATGCATGATCTGTAAAAACCTGTGCCTATTCAATAGCTTGCCGCTTGAATGGCACAGTACCGGGCTGGCTTGCAACCAGCCGCTCCGGCGCCAATACCGAAAACGGCTGCATTCTGCCCGTTCCAAGCAGACGGCCGTCGCTGCTTCGGTATACACGTACCCGGGGTGGAGCGTCGGCGGATCGAGCGGCTCGGACAATTCCGGTATCGCCGCTGCTGTCGATGTCGCTTTCATCCTGCAAGGAGTTTGCGCCCGATTCTCGGGTCGGGGCACTATCCGGCTCCGACCCGACAGTCTGGTCCAGTCCGATCGGCACAGCTACCGATTCCTTTCCCAGGGAAAGCCGTTGTCCATGCAGGAACCTGTTTGCCAGCGCGTCATCCAGCATCACCGCCGGAAATGACTGCAACAGCGCATCCACCGGCGCCAGGCTGGCGCGGCGCGCCGGTTCGTCCAGTAGAGCCAGCGCGTCCAGTGTGACGGCACCGTCCAGCGTCAGGTTGCCGACACCGGTACGGCGCAGCGCCTGCAGATGCGCCCCGCAACCGAGCGCGGCACCGATATCCTCGCCCAGCACCCGGACATATGTCCCTTTGCTGCACAGGACATCGATCCGCAGCAGCGGCGCCTGATAATCGATGAGTTCCAGGCGGTGGATCGTCAACGCCCGCGCTTCGCGCTCGAGGGTGATGCCGGCGCGGGCATACTCATACAGCGGCTTGCCATCGCGCTTCAACGCCGAATACATTGGCGGCGTCTGCAGGATCGGGCCCCGAAATTGCGCCAGTACCATCTCGATCCGCGCCATCGTGATTCGTGCGATCTGTTCGGGCGTACTCGTGACGATGACATTTCCTTCAATGTCGCCGGTATCGGTCGTCATGCCCAGATGCACCGTGGCCTCATACCGCTTGTCGGCTTCCAGCAGATCCTGGGCGAACTTGGTCGCCTCCCCGAAACACAATGGCAACAGCCCGGTGGCAAACGGATCAAGGGTACCGGTATGACCTGCCTTTTCGGCATTCAACAAACGCTTGGCCTGTACGAGCACATCATTGCTGGAGCGCCCCGCTGCCTTGTCCAGCAGCAGCACGCCATGCACCGGCACGCGCCTGCGCCTGGCGCCGGCTCCCGCGCCGGCATCAGGCCTGGTCGTCATCCTTGGCCCGGGTTGCATTGGCTTCGTCGATCAGGCGCGACATGGCAATGCCACGGGCGGTCGACGTATCGTGAAAGAAGTGCAGTTCCGGCAGAGTATGAATCGAGAGCCGCTTGCCGAGCTGGATACGTAGATAGCCTGCCGCCTTCACCAGTCCCGCCACCGTATTTTTGATCGTCTCCGGATCATCGGACAACATCGTGAAAAATACCTTTGCATGCGCGTAGTCGGGAGTGACCTGCACCTCGGTGATGGTCACCATCCCCACCCGCGGATCCTTCAGTTCGAAGGCAATGAGTTCCGACAGATCGCGCTGGATCTGGTCGGCAACCCGCAAGCCGCGGGTCGGAATGGCTTTACTGTGTCTTGGCATGATGAATGTCCGAAATAGGTGAGGCGCCAGCGGCAACGGAAAATGAAAACGGCGCGCATGACGATGTCGATGCGCGCCGCAGCGGTGCGTCTGGGCGCACCGATGGACTACAAGGTACGCGCCACTTCCTGGACCTCGAAAACTTCCAGCTGATCGCCTTCCTTGATGTCGTTGTAGTTCTTCAGTGTCAGACCGCATTCCAGACCGGAACGCACTTCCTTCACATCGTCCTTGAAACGCTTGAGGGAATCGATCTCGCCGGTCCAGACGATCACGTTGTCGCGCAACAGACGAACCGCCGCCCCGCGCCGCACCAGACCGTCGATCACCAGGCAACCGGCAATTGCGCCGACCTTGCTGACCTGCAGCACCTGACGAATCTCGACCACGCCGAGCGCCGACTCACGTTTCTCCGGCGCCAGCATGCCCGACAACGCCGCCCGGATCTCGTCGACTGCATCATAGATGATGCTGTAGTGACGGATGTCGACGCCATTGGCTTCGGCCAGCTTGCGCGCCTGGGCATCGGCCCGGGTGTTGAAGCCGATCAGCACCGCCTTCGACGCAATCGCAAGATTCACGTCGGATTCGGAAATTCCGC
>JAYTLK010000057.1:0-17428 GCA_043729515.1 Herminiimonas sp. | reverse complement strand
AAGCTGGCCGCGCGCGCAGTGGCAATCGACCTGATCGCCACGCTGCAGGCTGCGTGCGGTGGCGACCTGAACCGGGTCAAGCGCATCGTCAAGGTGATGAGCCTGGTCAATTCCACGCCGGACTACATCGAGCAGCACCTGGTCACCAACGGCGCCTCCGAATTGTTCGGCGAAGTCTTTGGCGAGCAGGGCAAGCATGCCCGCTCCGCTTTCGGCGTGGCGCAGATACCGATGGGCGCTTGCGTCGAGATCGAATTGATTGCCGAAATCGGCGACGCCTGATCGCGCGCCATCCTTCATCGCTTGTCAACCTTACAACCGCTTCAACCTCGTCGAGATTCGAATGAAACCAGAGCTACCGCGTCCCATCACATGGCGTTTTTCCAAACGTGCCGAACAGCTGCAGAGCTCGGTCATCCGTGAAATCCTCAAGGTCACGATGCGACCGGAGATCATTTCCTTTGCCGGCGGCTTGCCGTCGCCGCTGACCTTCCCGGTCGAGACCATGCGCGCTGCCTTCGACAGCGTGCTCTCGCGTGAAGGCAAGGTCGCGCTGCAGTACGGTCCGTCCGATGGTTATGCGCCCTTGCGTGAATGGATCGCGGACTCGCTGTCGCTGCCGGGTTCGCAGATTTCGCCGGAACAGGTGCTGATGGTCTCGGGTTCGCAGCAGGGACTGGATTTGCTCGGCAAGGTCTTGATCGATGAAGGCAGCAAGGTGCTTGTCGAGACACCGAGCTACCTCGGCGCGCTGCAGGCTTTCTCGCTCTATCGCCCGCTCTTCGAATCGGTGACAAGCGACGAGGATGGCCTGGTACCGGAAGCGGTCGGCGACATCGGCGCCGGTGCGCGCCTGTTGTACGCGCTGCCGAATTTCCAGAATCCGACCGGGCGCACGCTGAGCCTCGCGCGCCGCCTGCGCCTGGTCGAAATTTGCGCGGCGCTCGGCCTGCCGCTGATCGAGGATGATCCCTACGGCGCCTTGAGCTACCGCGGCGAACCGCTGCCGAAGATGCTGAACATGCATCCGCAGGGAGTGATCTACATGGGCTCGTTCTCGAAAGTGCTCACGCCCGGCATCCGGCTGGGATATGTGGTCGCGCCGGTGCCGCTGATCAGAAAACTCGAGCAGGCCAAGCAGGCGGCCGACCTGCATACTGCCCAGCTGACGCAGATGGTGGTGCATGAGGTGGTCAAGGATGGTTTTCTGGACCGGCATATTCCGACCATTCGCACTCTTTATGCAGCGCAATGCCAGGCCATGCTCGATGCGCTGACCGAATTTTTCCCGGCGCAGGTGCACTGGACCCGCCCACAGGGAGGCATGTTCATCTGGGTCACCTTGCCGGAGCATGTTGATAGCACCGCGCTGCTCGCGGAAGCCGTCGCGCAGCTGGTTGCCTTCGTGCCCGGTGCGCCGTTCTATGCCAATGCGCCGCAGAAGAACACGCTGCGGCTGAGTTTCGTGACGGTGCCGCCGGAACGCATTCGCGCAGGCATCGCAGTATTGGCCGGATTGATCGCCGCGAAGCTCTGAGCAAGCTGTTTTCGTCCCAGGGACTTACCTGCCTGTTTCGCCACGAACGCCGCTTGTCAAAACCGGCGTGTCTCTCCGTGCCGTAACACCGCGAAGTCGGCCGCCGCCACGCCGGCCTTCGCCAGTTCCTGTGCCAATGCTTTCGGCGGTGCGTCCAGTGCCTCGTCGGTCAGCTCGAACGTGCCCCAGTGGATGGCGATCGACTGCCGCGCGTGCAGGTCACGATGGATCTGCACGGCTTCGGCCGGCTCGACATGCTGATTACGCATGAACCAGCGCGGTGCGTAGGCGCCGATCGGCAGCAGTGCCAGATCGACATGGGGGAAACGCTGGTGGATGTCGGCGAAGTCCCTTGAGTAGCCGGTGTCGCCAGCGAAAAACACCGTGTGGGATGAAGGTGCAAGAGACACGGCACCGGCCTGCGGCTGCTCGGCGCCTGCCGGCTGCTGCTGCGGACCTGCCTGTATGATCCAGCCGCCCCACAGGGTCTTGAACCGGTCGGTCACGCCGCGTGCCGACCAGTGCTGCACCGGCACGAAGGTGATGGTCAGGCCGGCAGCGCTGGTGTGCTGCCACCAGTCGAGTTCGCGCACATGGGTGATGCCGATGCTGCGCATCCAGGGCGCAATCCCCAGCGGTACCAGGAACAGCGGCGGCCCGCCGTCCTGGGCATTCAATTGCGCGACGCTGGCACGATCGAGATGATCGTAGTGATTGTGCGAGATGACCACCACATCGATGTGCGGCAGTTCGGCGATCGCGAGGCCTGGGCGCACATGCCGCTTCGGGCCGGCAAACGGCACCGGCGACGCGCGCTCGGAAAACACCGGATCGGTCAGGACATTGACACCGCCCACCTGCACCAGCATCGTGGCATGGCCGATCCAGGTCGCGCTTGGCTGGCTGCGGTTGGTGGCGAGCCACGCAAGGTCCGGTGCATCGACCGGAAAGGCGTAGCCGTTCTCCGGCGGCGGCGGCAAGTGATCGCGGATCCGTTCGACCTGCCATTTCAGCAGCGAGCCGCCGATGTCGCCGACCAGGTAGTTGTTGCGGAACCCGGTCGCCGTGTGGTGCGGCTTTTGCGGATCGTAATACGGATTGGTCATGCTGCAGGCAGTGCAGGCGAGAAGGGTGGCGACGGCGGCCGCAGCTCGGCCGATGCGCCGGAACGTTTGCAGCCCAGCCCATGCATCAGCCACGGCTCAGGTCCCATCGGCAGCGATCAACCCGCTGACCTTCAGCTTCGACTCCAGCGCGCGGCCCTTGCGGGCACGCTTGCCGATGTGCGGCGCAAGCCCTGTCGCCGACAACAGCACCTGCTGCGGCTTGCTGCCACGGCCAATGCCGAACACCACCACGCCGCGCTGGCTGATCGGCTGCACGGCGAGCAAGGTCTCCTTCGGTTCGAGATCGATCAGGGTCACGCCGCGCCCGCCTGCGGACAATGTTTTCAGTTCATCCAGGCCAAACACCAGCAGCCGGCCTTTTTCGGAAAGGCAGGCCACGGCACTCGCCTTCAGGCCGATTTCGCGCGGCGGCAGCAGCGTGTCGCCGGCATCGATCGTAATGAAAGCCTTGCCGGCCCGGATGCGGCCGACCATGTCGCCGGCCCGGGTGGAGAAGCCATATCCAGCGCTCGAGGCCAGCAGCAGCATCGTCTCCGGCGTGCCGGCGAAATGATGCAATATCGTGCTGCCTGGCGCCAGATCGATCAAGGTCGTGATCGGCACGCCATCGCCGCGCGCACCCGGCAGCAATGGCACCGCCACCGAATAGACCCGGCCGTTCGAGCCGAAGGCCAGCAAGTGGTCGACGGTGCGGCATTCGTAGGCCCGGTACAGGCCGTCGCCGGCCTTGAAGGTGAACTGGCCGGCGTCGTGTCCATGGCCGCCGCGGGCACGCACCCAGCCTTTTTGCGAGATCACCACCGTCACCGGCTCGTCGATCAGTTTCTGCTCGACGCTGGCGCGGTCGGCTGCTTCGATCAGGGTGCGGCGCTTGTCGCCGAACTGTTTTTCATCGGCTTCGATTTCGCGGATGATCAGGCGCTTCATCGAGGCCGGGTTGTCCAGCAGATCCTGCAGGTTGCCCCGCTCCGTGCGCAACTCTGCCAGTTCCTGCTGGATCTTGATCGATTCCAGGCGCGCCAGTTGCCGCAACCGGATGTCGAGAATGTCGTCGGCCTGACGTTCCGACAGCCGAAAGGCAGCGATCAGCGCCGGCTTCGGTTCGTCCGATTCGCGGATGATGCGAATCACCTTGTCGATGTTGAGCAGCACCGCCTCGCGGCCTTCGAGGATGTGGATGCGTTCATCCACGCGCCCGAGCTTGAACTGGCTGCGTCGCGTGACGGTGGTGAACCGGAAATCGATCCATTCGCGCAGGATGTCGGACAGGCCCTTCTGGCGCGGCCGCCCATCGCCGCCGATCATCACCAGGTTGATCGAGGCGCTGGTTTCCAGTGACGTATGCGCCAGCAGCATCTGGCAAAACTCGGCCTGGTCCTGGTTCTTCGATTTCGGCTCGAACACCAGCCGCACCGGCGCATCGCGCCCGGATTCATCGCGCACCGTGTCCAGCACCGACAGCAGCGACTGCTTCATCGCCAGCTGATCGGGGGAGAGCGCTTTTTTGCCCAGCTTCACCTTCGGATTGGTGATTTCCTCGATTTCCTCCAGCACCTTCTGCGACGACGTACCCGGCGGCAGTTCGGTGGCGACCGCTTGCCACTGGCCGCGCGCCATCTCTTCGATTTTCCAGATCGCGCGCACCTTCAGGCTGCCACGGCCGGACGCGTACATTTCCGAAATCTGCGCAGCGGCCGTGATGATCTGTCCGCCGCCGGGAAAATCCGGCCCCGGGATCAGCGTCATCAGTTCGGCATGACTCAGTTTCGGGTTCCGGATCATGGCGACCGCCGCCCGGGCCACTTCGCGCAGGTTATGCGATGGCACTTCGGTGGCCAACCCCACTGCAATTCCGGAGGCGCCATTCAAGAGAACGAACGGCAGGCGCGCCGGCAGCAGCTTCGGCTCTTCCGTGGAGCCGTCGTAGTTCGGTTGGAAATCGACGGTGCCGAGTGCGATCTCGTCGAGCAGCAAACGCGCAATCGGCGTCAGCCGCGCTTCGGTGTAGCGCATGGCAGCCGCGCCATCGCCATCACGCGAGCCAAAATTGCCCTGGCCATCGATCAGCGGATAACGTAATGAAAAACCCTGCGCCATGCGCACCAGCGCGTCATAGACCGACTGGTCGCCGTGCGGATGGAGCTTGCCCAGCACGTCGCCGACAACTGCCGCCGACTTGCGCGGCTTGGCGGTGGCGTTCAGGCCCAGCTCGTTCATGGCAAACAGGATGCGGCGCTGCACCGGCTTCTGGCCATCGCAGACATCCGGCAGGGCGCGGCCCTTGACGACCGAAATCGCGTAATCGAGGTAGGCCCGTTCGGCAAAGGTCGCCAGGGTCAGGGTTTCGCCGCCATCGGGCAGCGGTTGATCGAAGAGGGTGGCTTGGTCGCTCATTGAAGGATGTGATGGTGATCGGTTGCGTGGTGCGTGATCGGTCGTTGCCGGGCCAGGTCAGCGCTCGTCGGTTTTGAGGCTGTTGTTGTTGTTCGGGTTGCCGTTGCCTGCATTGCCGGTGCCACTGCGACTGCCATTGCCGCCGCCAAAGCGTACCGCGTTGTTGTCCGCTCCAACGACGCCGGCACCTTCACCGGTGAAGCTGCCCGGCATGCTGGCGCGTCCGGGAATCGTCATCTGCACCCGCCGTCCCGGCACGGCAACGGCGCGCGACGCCAGGTCGGGCTCTGGCAGTGCCGGCCGGTACACCTGATAAAACTGGCTGACCAGCTGCACATAGTTGCGGGTTTCAGGATAGGGTGGGATTGCGTTGCGATACTTCTGCACCGCGCCTTCACCGGCGTTGTAGGACGCGATCACCAGTTCCGGTTTGCCTGGAAAAAGCTGGCGCAGGTCGCGCAGGTAGCGCGCGCCCAGCCGGATGTTGGTCTTCGGGTCGGTCAGTTTTTGTTGAATGCTGCGCTTGGCGTCGCCTGCCAGGCCATAGCGTTCGGCGGTGGCCGGCATCAGCTGCATCAGGCCGATCGCGCCCTTGGGCGACACCGCCGTCGGATTGAAGCCGGATTCCGCCGCCATGACGGCCTTGAGCAATGCTGGCTCGACACCGTAGTCGCGCGCTGCCTGATCCAGGAATGGCGCGAATTTTTTCAAATGCGGATGCTGCACCAGATACCGAAACAGCGGCGACCGGTTCGCCGGCAGGACCGGCGCAATCGTGCCACGCGCCGCCGGCGCGGTGAAATCGGCCGAATCGAAATGGTCGTTGCCGCGCACGAACAGCTGATAGCGGGTGTCGATCGCGCTGGTGGCGAAATGCGCCGTGCCGGTGTCGTCGATGTACCCATACACATCCGCGTGCGCGCCGCCTGCTGCTGCCAGCAAGGCCGCAGCGCACAGCAAGCGCAGGCGAAAAGGCGCGTGGCGTCGCATCAGATGTCGGCTTCCGCCTCGTTGCCATGCTCTTCGATCCAGGCGCGGCGGGCTGCCGCTTCGCCCTTGCCCATCAACATCGTGAAGCGCGATTCCGAAGTTGCCTGGTCGAAGCCGCCCAACGTGATCGGCAACAGGCGTCGGGTATCCGGATTCATGGTGGTCTCCCACAGTTGTTCGGCATTCATCTCGCCCAGGCCCTTGAAGCGTGAAATGGACCAGGCCGCATCCTTGACGCCATCCTTGCGCAGCTTGTCCTGGATCGCTTCCAGTTCGCCATCGTCGAGCGCATACAGTTTCTGTGCCGGCTTCTTGCCTCTTGCCGGTGCGTCGACCCGGTACAACGGCGGGCGCGCCACGCAGATATGGCCGCGCGCCATCAACTGCGGGAAGTGCTTGAAGAACAGGGTGAGCAACAGTACCTGAATGTGCGAGCCGTCCACATCCGCATCCGAGAGAATGCAGATGCGGCCATAGCGCAGGCCCGACAGGTCCGGCGTGTCGTTGATGCCATGCGGATCGACGCCGATGGCCACTGCCATGTCGTGGATCTCGTTGTTGGCGAACAGCCGATCGCGCTCGGTTTCCCAGGAGTTCAATACCTTGCCGCGCAGAGGCAGGATCGCCTGGAATTCCTTGTCGCGGCCCATCTTCGCCGAGCCACCGGCCGAGTCGCCCTCGACCAGGAACAGTTCGTTGCGCGTGACATCGGACGATTCACAATCGGTGAGCTTGCCGGGCAGGACCGCCACGCCGGAGGATTTTTTCTTTTCCACTTTTTGCAACGAGCGCAAGCGGGATTGCGCCTGGCGAATGACCAGTTCGGCCAGCTTGCGGCCGTAATCCACGTGCTGGTTCAGCCACAGTTCGAGCGGCGGCTTGCAAAAAGATGACACCAGCCGCACTGCATCGCGCGAATTCAGGCGCTCCTTGATCTGGCCCTGGAACTGCGGATCGAGCACCTTGGCCGACAGCACGAACGACACCCGCGCGAACACGTCTTCCGGCAACAGCTTCACGCCTTTCGGCAACAGGGCGTGCATCTCGACGAAGCTCTTGACGGCGCCGAACAGGCCCTCGCGCAAGCCTGATTCATGCGTGCCGCCGGCCGAGGTCGGGATCAGGTTGACATACGACTCGCGCACCACGTTGCCGTCTTCGGTCCAGGCCACGACCCATGCCGCGCCTTCGCCTTCGGCAAAGCCTTCGGCGTCGGCGGACGCATATTGTTCACCTTCGAACAGCGGAATGACAGGTTGGGCG
The DNA here is from genome assembly GCA_043729515.1 of Herminiimonas sp. Classification (GTDB taxonomy): domain Bacteria; phylum Pseudomonadota; class Gammaproteobacteria; order Burkholderiales; family Burkholderiaceae_D; genus JANXSS01. Next base: position 10,117 of record JAYTLK010000057.1, on the reverse strand, counting down.
CCGGAGGTCTGTGCCAGCGATTCGATCAGGTAACCGCGCAAGCCCTGGTCGTATTGCCAGCTTTGCTGCTCGCCCGTCTTGCCATTGACCAGCGTGACTTTCACGCCCGGCAGCAGCACCGCCTTCGAACGCAGCAGGCGTTGCAGGTCGGCGGTGGCAATCACTGCGGAATCGAAATATTTCGGATTCGGCCAGGCCGTGACCCGGGTACCGGATTTCTTCTCATCGCGGGCCAAGGGGCGGCTTGTCATTTTCTCGACCACGTCGCCATTGGCAAAGGCCATCCGGTGCAGTCCGCCTTCGCGCCAGACCATGATCTCGAGGCGCGTCGACAGCGCATTGGTGACCGAGACGCCAACGCCATGCAGCCCGCCGGAAAATGCATAGGCCCCGCCGGAACCTTTGTCGAACTTGCCCCCCGCATGCAAACGCGTGAACACGATTTCCACGGTCGGCACTTTCTCTTCCGGATGCATGCCGACCGGAATACCGCGCCCGTCATCCTCGACGCTGATGCTGCCATCCGGATTCTGCGTCACGGTGATCTTGCGTGCGTGGCCTCCCAGCGCTTCATCGGAGGCGTTGTCGATCACTTCCTGGATGATGTGCAGCGGGTTCTCGGTGCGGGTATACATGCCCGGGCGTTGCTTGACCGGTTCCAGGCCTTTCAAGACCCGGATCGAGGATTCACTGTAGTCGGAGGGAGCTGCTTTTTTGGTGGCCATGCTGGTCGGATTGGGGTCTGGTGGTGCAATGGGAATAGGCACCCCGCTGAATGTTCGGCGCAGATGTACGGCCATCGCAAATGCCGCCGCTTTTGCCTGAGGCAATGCACAGCCGCTGAATTGCGAGCATTCTAATGAATTTCGGGCACTCCGGCTGTCTGGAAAGCCACACTTGTCGGAGCAGGGCCTTATTTGCTAAGCAGCCGCATGCCCCGCTCCAGGCCATCGATCGTGACTGGAAACATGCGATTATTCATCAACTGCTTCACCACAGCGATCGACTGCCGGTACTGCCATAATCCTTCCGGCTCGGGATTCAACCAGATGAATTTCGGAAAAGTGCTGGTAAAGCGCTGCAACCAGGCAGCCCCCGCTTCCGGATTGTCGTATTCAACCGATCCGCCAGGCTGCAGGATTTCATACGGGCTCATGGTGGCGTCGCCGACGAAGATCAGCTTGGTGTCCGGTGGATATTTGCGCAGGATGTCCCAGGTCGGAAAGCGCTCGGCATGCCGGCGCCGGTTGTTCTTCCAGAGATAATCATAGACACAGTTATGGAAATAGAAAAATTCCATGTTCTTGAATTCCGACTTCGCCGCTGAAAACAATTCCTCGGTACGCGCGATGTGGTCGTCCATCGTGCCACCGACATCGAGCAGCATCAGCACCTTGATCTTGTTCTTGCGCTCCGGTTGCATCCTGATGTCCAGATAGCCGGCATTGTTGGCGGTTGCCCGGATCGTGTCATCGAGCGCCAGTTCCTCCTCGGCGCCCAAGCGGGCAAACTTGCGCAGGCGGCGCAGCGCCACCTTGATGTTGCGCGTTCCCAGTTCACGCTCGGCATCGTAATCACGGTAGGCGCGCGCTTCCCAAACCTTCACCGCCGTGCGATTGCCACCCTTGCCGCCGATGCGGATGCCTTCCGGATTCTGGCCGCCGTTGCCAAAGGGCGAGGTGCCGCCGGTTCCAATCCACTTGCTGCCGCCTTCGTGGCGTTCCTTTTGCTCGTCAAGCAGTTCGCGCAGGCGGTCCATCAACTTGTCGTAACCGAATTTTTCCAGCTGCAGCTTCTGTTCGTCGCTCAGTTCGCGCTGCATGCGCTGCAACAGCCAGTCGAGCGGTATGTCGGCATTCTTCTGGAACGCCGCCTCGATGCCCTTGAAATACTGGCCGAAGGCCTGGTCGAACTTGTCGAAATGCGCTTCGTCCTTCACCAGGGTCATGCGCGCCAAAAAATAGAATTCGTCGAGGGTATGGTCGATCACGTCGCGCTGGAGCGCTTCCAGCAGGATCAGGAATTCCTTGATCGAAACCGGGATCTTGGCATCCTTGAGCGTGAAGAAAAAATCGATCAGCATGATGGGTGAACTCTGTTTTCCGTTGGGTCAGTGCGTCAGGCCGAAAGCAAGATGCCGCTTGACGCTTGGCCATTCGGATTCGATGATGGAAAACACGACCGTGTCCCGCAACAGGCCCTCCGGCGTACGCTGATGATTGCGCAGGATGCCATCCTGTCTGGCGCCCAGGCGGGCGATCGCAGTGCGAGACTGCAGGTTCAGGTAATTGGTGCGAAATTCCACTGCAATGCAGTCGAGTGTCTCGAACGCGTGCGTCAGCAGCAGCAGCTTTGCTTCGCCGTTGATGCCGGTGCGCTGCGCGCTATGGGCAAGCCAGGTCGAGCCGATTTCGAGCCGCCTGTGCGCGGCATCGATGTGCATGAAGGTCGTCATGCCGCAGACCGCGCCGGTATCGTTGCGCCGGATGGTGAAGGGCAGCATGCTGCCGGCGGCGTGCAGCGACAGGCGGCGCGCGATTTCAGCGGCGACCGCGTCAGGGCGTGGCACGGAGGTATACCAGAGCTTCCACAGGTCGCCATCGGCCGCCGCGCCGGCCAGGGCATCGGTATCGGCCGCATCCAGCAGCGAGAGCGTCACGCGCTCGCCGTGCAGGGTCACCGGCGTGTTGAGTTCCACGACCGGGCTCAGCGGTTGGTGCGCGACATGAATACCAGCCGCTCGAACAGCGCCACATCCTGCTCGTTTTTCAGCAGCGCGCCATGCAGCGGCGGCACGATCGCCTTGGCATCCTTGCCGCGCAGCGCTTCCGGCGGGATGTCTTCGGCCAGCAGCAGCTTGAGCCAGTCGAGCAATTCCGAGGTCGAGGGTTTCTTCTTCAGGCCGGGCACGTCGCGCACTTCATAGAAGGTTTGCAGGGCCTGTGCCAGCAACTCTTTCTTCAGGGTCGGAAAATGGACGTCGACGATTTTTTGCATCGTGTCCTTGTCCGGAAACTTGATGTAATGGAAGAAGCAGCGGCGCAGGAAAGCATCCGGCAATTCCTTCTCATTGTTGGAAGTGATGATCACCAGCGGTCGGTGCAGCGCCTTGACCATCTCGCGCGTCTCGTAGACATGGAATTCCATCCGGTCCAGTTCGCGCAGCAGGTCGTTCGGAAACTCGATGTCGGCCTTGTCGATCTCGTCGATCAGCAGCACCACCTGCTCGTGGGCAGTAAAGGCCTGCCACAACACGCCCTTGACGATGTAATTGTGGATCTCGCGAACCCGTTCATCGCCCAATTGCGAGTCGCGCAGCCGCGAAACGGCGTCGTATTCATACAGGCCCTGCTGCGCCTTGGTAGTCGACTTGATGTGCCACTGCAGCAGCGGCATGCCAAGCGCGGCGGCGACTTCCTCGGCCAGCATGGTCTTGCCGGTGCCAGGCTCGCCTTTGATCAACAGCGGCCGTTGCAAGGTGAGGGCGGCATTCACCGCAAGCTTCAAATCGCCGGTGGCGACATAACTCTGGGAACCTTCGAATCGCACGGTGTTTTGCATGACGAATTGTTTTGGTGGAGATAAAAAGCCAGTATAAGGGAGAAGGGCCGGTGCCCGGCTCCTGCGTCTCAGACCAGGCAGTCGCCTGGCTTTGGCATCAACCGATGCCGGTCTTTCTTAATGCGCAGTCTTGCTGTAATATCACGCGGTTTGCTCGGCCCGGCGGCGGTCCACGCGCTTCTGTTGGCTCCGGCCTGTTTTCACCCCAGTTTGCGCATCATTTACCAGCCATCATGAAAAAATTGATCACCTTGCTAGTACTGTCCGGCCTCGTCAACGGCGCTGCCGTCGCCGAGGATTTGGTCGGCAATCCGAAAGCCGCGCAAGTGGCCATGTGCATCGGCTGCCACGGTATCCCGGGCTACAAGGCCAGCTTTCCGGAGGTGTATCAGGTGCCGATGCTGGGTGGCCAATCGGCAAAGTACATTGAAAATGCCTTGAAGGCGTATCAAAAGGGCGAACGCAAGCATCCATCGATGCGCGGCATCGCCGGCAGTTTGAGCGACCAGGACATGGCCAATCTGGCGGCTTATTACGCGCAGCAGAAATAAGGTGTCGAACATGAAAACCATCCAATTCGCAGTTGCTCTGTTCTTGCTTGGATCTGCCCAGGCTCATGCTGGAGGCAACGCCGATGCCGGCAAGGTCGCCGCGCAAAAATACAACTGCGCCGCCTGCCATGGCGCGGATTACAAGAGCCCGATCGATCCGAGCTATCCGAAGCTGGCCGGCCAGCATCAGGATTACCTGGAGCATGCGCTGGTGGCATATCAGCGCGGCGCCGATGGTCCGAATGGCCGTGGCAATGCGATCATGGGCGCGCAAGCCAAGGCGCTGTCGCATGACGACGTGCGCAATCTGGCTGCTTATTTGCACAGCCTGCCGGGCAGCCTGGTAATTCAGAAGTAAGAATCCGCATGCCGGGAAAAACCACGCAGCGGCGTGGTTTTTTTTCGCTCCACCGATGCGCCAGTGGCGAGTCTTCAGTCACATGATGCAAGTTGCAAGATGGGAAGCGCAAAGCAGGATGCAACATTGTTTCGCGGTCACGCTGTCGCGATGTGCAGGCGCAACGGGCGAAATGGCTCGGCAATCCAGTCGGAAAATTGAGGTGATCCATGCAGAACACGAAAAAACCAGTCGTCCTGATCACCGGCAGCGTCAAACGCACCGGCCTGGCGGTCGCTGAAACATTTGCCCGGCGTGGTTTCGACATCGCCTTGCATCACCGCAGTTCCCCTGCAGCTGCGGTACAGGCCTGTGCAGTGCTTGCGTCGCATGGCGTGCGCGCAATTGCCTATGAATGCAATCTGACGCAGCATGAGGCGGTCGATCGCCTGATCGCGTCGGTCTATCATGACTTCGGATGCCTGGACGTGCTGGTCAACAACGCTTCCGTATTCATCCAGGACAAATTGGCCGACTTCGACATTCGCGACCTCGACGACGCCTGGAACGTCAATTGCCGCGCACCGTTGTTGCTGACCCGCGCATTTCACGACCGCGCCAAGGCGGCCGGCACGACTGGTGTCGTCGTCAACGTGATCGACCAGAAGGTCAAGGACAACTTTCATCCCGATCATTTTTCCTACACCGTCGCCAAGACCGCGCTCGGCAACCTGACCGCCATGCTGGCCGTGTCGTGCAGCCCCGTGCTTCGGGTGAATGCAGTCTATCCCGGCCTGATGCTGCCCAGCGACGACCAGACCCAGGCCGACTTCGAACATGCCGCCCGTCGGTCCAGCCCGCTCGGCCATGCCGCATCCCCGGTGGACATGGCCGAAGCAATCATCGAGTTGACGCAGGCGCGGTACAACGGCGCGGAGATCGTCGTCGATGCAGGGCAAAACCTGATCCGGGTGGAGCAGGACGTGATCTATAAATATCGCGCCGAATGAATCCGATTGACCACGCGGCGACTGATGCGGCAATTCACCGCCGCCGCACGCATTCGATGTATGCCGCGCCATCCGGTGGCAAGCCGTTGCGTTGCGATTGCCAGATCATCTGGCCCAGGCATTCCATGATCTGATGATGCGCGTCGTGCTCCGAATCGCGCCGCTGCGCAAGCGCCTGACACGCCGCACGGATGCCGGGCGGCTGATCGATCGATACCTGTTCGGCAATCGACAGATGCATCGACAGGTGCAGGAACGGATTGGCGGCTCCTTGCTCGACGCTGTAATCGGCTGCCAGCGCCCGTTCGATATCGCTGAAGTCGCGTGCATATTCAGGATGCTGCAGCACCCAGTCACGGGCGATGGCTTCGAGTGGCGTCAGGATTTCGCGGGCGTCGTGCTTGCGCCAGGTTTCGCAGAAAAAGCGGCGGACGTCGTGTTGGGACGGTGTGAACATGGCAATTGGATGCTGTCGGCAGGATTGGAAATAAGGTTGCGTCTAGAAGTTGCTTAGATCCGGAATATCTGGAAAATAACTTTTCACATCGTTGTTAAGTGCGAGCTTCGGGTGGAGTTCGATTGCTCTGTGAAGGCAATCTTTCCGATTAAATGAACTGTATACCGTTCCGCGAGAAAAAATGAAACAGTTGAATGTGACTCTCTTTTCACCCTCGAGAAGAACGGCAAGAGCGAGGAAGGGAAGCGGAGACGCGGGCCCGAGTTCGACTGACCTGATCAAGCAATCCATTCGGTTGACGCTACCTTTCAATTTCCCGTTGCTGTTGATACCCGGCCGGATCGTGACAAATTCATCTGGCCCCATGTTAGAGCCGAGTTCCCCATAGGCCTCAGCATTATCGGGATCGAGTTCGATTGCTTTCAGGAAGAGGTCTTTGTCAGTGCTGGTGCGCTGCGTTCTTCCATGGAGAGTCAACTGCATTTTTTTAGCGTAATGCTTCAGAGACGAGCCAATGTGCAGATATGCCGTGGCACAGTTTGGGTCCAGTTCCAGCGCTTTCTCCAGGCATGATTCCCTGGTAAATCCGCTGATCTCCTTCCCCTTGAGATAAAGAGGCGGTTGCATAATGATCTCCCGCTCCCAGCAGATGTCCGTCGTTATTCCCAGGTTGGCAAATGCGCTGGCGGAAGTCGGATCGAGTTCGACTGCATGGAGGAAACAATCGTCCCTACTTAGTTGACTTTTCAATCGTCCCTGCACGGAGATTGCTGGCGAAATGTTAATCAAGTCGTCGTCGTCGAGGCACATGCCAAGTGCGTCGAATGCTGCCGAGGACAGTGGGTTCAGTTCGATCGCTTTCAGACAACAATCCCGAGCATCAACCTGGTCCTTGGATTGTCCCATCACGGTGATTGCAGACTTCAATGTGCGCTTTTCTATGCCATTGATGGTCAGCGCAAGCCCGGAGAAAGCTGAATCGAGGGTCGGATCCAATGCGATTGCTTCCTCGTAGCAATTCTTTTTAGTGAGGGAACCGCTTTTGGGACTGCAGGTAATGGTTTCTCTTCTTCGCAATAGATCACCGAGCCTGCAGTATCCGAGTGCTTGCAATTTTTTGTCTGCTCCGTGCACTATTGCATTGATTGCCTCTTTTCGCGTGGCCAGCGTTGGCATGACAGGTGGCGACGGAGGCGCTTGCCTCTCGTGCAAAGTTTCCGGGGCGGAGTCGCTTCGATCGCTTTTCGCGCGCGGAAATCTGATGCCGTTTTGTGCAGCTAACGCAGTTTGTGCGTTGCCCGCCGTGGCCGTGGCCGTGGCCTGCAGGGTCGCTTTTCTTCCTGCTGCGAGTTCCGCTGCCAGCGCTTCGATGCGTTGATTTGCCTGCGTTGCCGCTAGTGCCGCCTGGTCGTTTTGCTCCTTGAGCCGGGTATTTTGCGAGCGCTCCATGACCAGCGCTGCATCAGTGGCGCCTCCGGCCAGCTTTGCATTTGCCAGTTCCACCTGTAGAGCCGCTGTTTTCACTCTGTTTCGCTCCTTCGCGTCCCTGCCTAGTCGCAATTTTTCTTCAAGTTGAATGCTGCGTGCCTGCTCCGACGTGACGGCCGCATCGGCAAGTTCTGCGGCCTGCTTGCTGTGTGTCGCTTCCGCTTTCAGCTGAGAACATTGATGTTGCGAGTCCTCGACTGCCATGTTGGCATGCCGTGTCACTTGTTTCTGCTCCAATAATTCGGCTTCGAGTCTGCCCTGGCGCAATGCCAGGTTGTCCGCATTTTTTCTTGATTCGGTCAACTCTGAATGAAGTCGTGCGCCACGCTTGCGTTCGCTTTCGATGGCAGATTCTGATTGTGTCACTGTCAGTCTTGCGCAGCCAAGCTCCGAGCCGAGCTGTTCGGCCTGCCTGCGAAAATGCTCTTTTTCCGCCGCCATCCGTTCGATCGTCTGCAGCGCTGCTCCCAGCAGGCGTTCCTGTTCGGCCGCGCGGGTCCTGGCATGCTGGGGGGTAATCGGCGTTGGATTGTCGGAGACGAGATACCCTTCCTCGACGGGATAGGCGATCAGGATTTCCTGAGAGGCACTGCAAGATACGGGCATTGCAAATTCAGCGCGCCCGATCGCATCAGGCGCATAAGGCGGTGGTCGGTGGGCGGGCACGCCGGGCGGACCTGTCCATGAATCTGCCCCGCCATGGTGCCGCGCATTGTCCAGTTGAGACCCCAGCGGGCCTGTCAACCGTGTATCCAGCGGCGCCGACGGTGCGGTCGAAGGGTTATGACGAACCGAATGAAATCCAAAAAATTTACGCACGCCGATCGTCCTCGCTTCATGCGCTTTATGCGCTTTTTACGCCTGTCACCGGTGCTATCTTGTTACGCTTGTCAATACCGGCCCGACTGCGTTTCGTTTGCAGGCGCGGTTCTGAAACACTTTTTGATACAACGACATCGTTGCAAAATTGTATTTTGAACAATCGACATCTGCAGGCTTTGATCAAAAGTCACTGTTGCGCATGGAGGAATTGGCGAATCGTTGATTCGGTCGTACTGTCAGTCTGGTCGACCGCTGCAGGTCATACGGACTGCCTGCCGCCACGACCGATAATCATGCGCACTCCCATGCGCACTACGCGACGAACGTCATTGCAACGAGACCTTCCTGCCGGATACCGCCGCCCTCGCCACGCTCTTCACCGAAGCCCGTACGCACAACGCCTGGTTGCCCACCCCCGTCACCGATGCGCAACGCCACCAGCTCCACGACCTCATGAAATGGGGCCTACCTCGGCCAATTGTTCGCCGGCGCGGATCGTCTTGGTGCGCAGCGAGGAAGGCAAGGCAAGGCAAGGCAAGGCAAGGCTGCTACCTGCCATGTCCGCCGGTAACCGGGACAAGACCCGCACCGCTCCGGTGATGGCCGTCATCGGCATGGACATGGCTTCCCCGGACTGCCGCAACCGGTTCTCCATGCAGACGCAAAACGATGCCTAGCTGATCAGGCGTGCCAGCAGAAACGCTGCGCCGGCCGCCAGCCCACCGATGGCCAACGTTTGAAATGCCGAGCGCGTGGCGCCGGTGCCAGTGAAGTGGCCCTTGCAATAGCCGAAGATGAACAGGGCGGTGAGCGTGACGGCAGTCGAGACCAGCAGGGCGGTCTGCGGCGTCTTGAAGAACATGTAGGGCGACAGCGGGATGAAGCCGCCGATCATGTACGACACTGCGATCGTCAAGGCGCTCTTGGCGGCTGCCGACGGATCGGGCTTTTCCAGACCGAGCTCGAAGCGCATCATGAAGTCGCGCCAGGCTTTCGGATCGCGTTCCAGGCCGGCCAGCATCGGCAGGCATTCTTCTTCCCGCACACCGTATTCGGCCATGATGTCGATGACCTCGCGCCGCTCGCGCTGCGGCATGCTGAGGATTTCCAATTCCTCGCGCGCGGCTTCGGCAAAATAATGCTGATGCGCCGTGCGGCCGGCAAGGTAGCCGCCCAAGCCCATGGCGATCGATCCGGCGGCGATTTCGGCAACGCCTGCGGTAACCACGATATCGATTGCGACCGCCGCTCCGGTGATGCCCGCTGCGAGCGCAAAGGGCACGGTGAGCCCGTCGGCCATGCCGATGACGATGTCGCGCACCCGTGCGCTTTCGGCGAAGTGATGCTCGGCATGGCCATGGTGACCCGCTGGCGCAGAGTGGGCAGAATGCCCGGCGTGCTCGTGTGTTCCGATGCTCATGTCAGATTCCTTTCGTCGGCAAGGGTGTCTTTGCCCGGTATTCGCACAGGTCGGCGATGCCGCAGTTCCAGCACAGCGGCGTGCGGGCGATGCAGGTGTAACGGCCATGCAGGATCAGCCAGTGATGCGCGTCGTGGCGGAACTGCAGTGGCGTGAATTTCGTCAGGCGTTCTTCGACCTGCTCGACGGTCTTGCCGGGCGCCAGGCCGGTACGGTTTCCCACCCTGAAAATATGGGTGTCGACCGCAATCACCGACTCGCCGAAGGCCGTGTTCAACACCACGTTGGCAGTCTTGCGTCCGACCCCCGGCAGCGCCTCCAGCGCCTCGCGCGTACGCGGCACGGCACCATCATGCTCGCTGAGGATGATGCGGCAGGTTTCGATGACATTCCTGGCCTTGTTGCGGTACAGCCCGATGCTCTGGATGAAGGGGGTCAGCCCGTCGACGCCGAGCGCATGGATCGCCGCCG
>JAYTLK010000056.1:0-16594 GCA_043729515.1 Herminiimonas sp. | reverse complement strand
AAGCAGGCTGATGGAGGCTGGGAGCGCAGTCGGCTGCAGCCGTAACCCGTGGCTGATGGCCCTGGTGGACCGCAGTTTCCTGGCGCGATTTCGGCTGCTCGCATGACGCTGCATCGCCTTGCCTCGCGCGGGCCGACGAAGCCGGCATCGGATGGCGAATCGCTAGCTGTCGGCCGACACACCTGAGGCGAAGCTCAGCGTTTGCCCTGCGAGTAAGGTTGCCAGAACCAGTGGGCCGAATACCGCATTGTCGAACATAGGACCGCTGAATGACCGCGCTTCGGCAGTTGCCGATAGAACGGTTTCGTGGGCCAGTTGCTCGATGCTTGCGCGATGCAGCGCACCGATCTGCCGCACTGGATCGGCGGATGCAACGCTTTGCCGTGGCCACTGCAGGAGGCTTGGTGCAGCACTGTCTTCGGCCACCGATTCTCGATGGCGGCAGATGGTGGCGATCAATGTGGACAGCGGCCTGCAGGCCATCCCCGGGGGAAGGTCGGACGTGGGTGGCAGAGCGTCGTCGTGCAGCACCAGTACCGCGCCGACTTCGGCCACGATGACGGCCGCCCTGGCCTGCAAGGCGGCATGCTCCAGCGGCAGGACACACGCGCCACAGCGGGCAGCGGCGAGATACATGACGAGCGCATCGAGGTGGCCGCAGCCGACGTAGGCGATGATGTCGCCGGGCAGGATGCCCCATTCCCCTTGCAGGCGGGCAGTCGAGCGTTCGATGCGGGACCACATCTTGCGATAGGTGGCGACACGGTAGGGCGTGATGCAGGCCACGGCATCCGGCTGGTCCTGCACATGCTGGCGAAAACGGGCAAAAGGAGTCATGCGTTCGCTTGAAATGAATCGCCGATTTTCGGCATAATGGGAAAGGGCAGCGGTGCTTGTCCGCCCGCCCGGCGGCTGTTTCTGCACCCTTGCGGCGTGATGCGCCGCCGCCGGTGATGCGCGCTTGCCGGACTGGCGATGCCACCAGCCTTCTGTTGCATCGCGCATATAATACCGAACACACTGAAAGGACACGCCATGAATGCTCCGGAGACCGGCAAGACCCTCAAGGCCCAGTTCCACTGGGATGACCCGCTGTTGCTGGACCAGCAGCTGACCGACGAGGAGCGCATGGTCCGCGACGCGGCTGCTGCTTATTGCCAGGACAAGCTGCAGCCACGGGTACTGGAAGCTTTCCGCCATGAAAAGACCGATCCGGCAATCTTTCGGGAAATGGGCGAACTCGGCCTGCTCGGCCCGACGATTCCTGAGCAATACGGCGGCCCCGGCCTGAATTACGTGTCCTATGGTCTGATCGCACGCGAGGTCGAGCGGGTCGACTCGGGTTACCGCTCGATGATGAGCGTGCAGTCGTCGCTGGTGATGGTGCCGATCTTCGAATTCGGCACTGAAGAGCAGCGCCAGAAATTCCTGCCGAAACTGGCGACCGGTGAATGGATCGGCTGCTTCGGCCTGACCGAGCCGAATCACGGCTCCGACCCGAGCTCGATGATCACCCGCGCGAAAAAAGTCGCTGGCGGCTATGCCCTCAGCGGCAGCAAGATGTGGATTTCGAATTCGCCGATCGCCGATGTGTTCGTGGTCTGGGCCAAGGACGACGAAGGCGCGATCCGCGGTTTCATTCTCGAAAAAGGCATGAACGGCCTGACCGCGCCGGCGATCCATGGCAAGTTCGGCCTGCGGGCTTCGATCACGGGTGAAATCGTGATGGACAATGTGTTCTGTCCTGAAGAGAACGCATTCCCGGATGTGCGCGGCCTGAAAGGTCCGTTCACTTGCCTCAACTCCGCCCGCTACGGCATCGCCTGGGGCGCGCTGGGCGCGGCGGAATCCTGCTGGCACATCGCGCGGCAATATGTGCTGGACCGGCAGCAGTTCGGCCGCCCGCTGGCCGCCAATCAGTTGATCCAGAAAAAGTTGGCCGACATGCAGACCGAAATCACGATGGGCCTGCAGGGATGTTTGCGCCTGGGCCGGATGAAGGACGACGGCACGGCAGCAGTCGAGATCACCTCGATGATGAAGCGAAATTCCTGTGGCAAGTCGCTGGACATCGCCCGGGTGGCGCGCGACATGCTGGGTGGCAACGGCATCTCGGATGAATTCGGCGTCATCCGCCACATGGTGAACCTGGAAGTCGTCAATACCTATGAAGGTACGCATGACATTCACGCACTGATTCTTGGCCGCGCGCAAACCGGCATCCAGGCATTTCAATAATCTTCCGCACTTTCCCATGCTGGCGGTAATAACTGCCAGCATGGCGACTCCCTCGACTACCGCCTACTACCACCATGGCAATCCTGCAATCTGCCGGCCTCGACAGCCTGGTCGGCAGCCTCGCCGCCGTCATGACGACGGTCGCCTTCATTCCGCAAGCCTGGATGACCTGGAAGACCCGGCGCGCCGACGGCGTCTCCCTGGCCACCTACAGCCTGTTCACGGCCGGCGTGGGAATGTGGTTTCTCTATGGCCTGATGCTGGGCGCCTGGCCGGTAATCATCTCGAATTTTCTGACGCTGGTGCTGGCGCTGTTCATCCTGGGGATGAAGGTGCGCTTCGGTTGAGGCGCCCGCCCCGCTTGCATCGGGCGGACGCAGAAATCCGTGTTATTTCAGCAGTCGACTCAGGACCAGGGTCGAACCGTGCGCTGCGCGAGACAGGCGGTCGCTGACTGCCTGCCAGGCCGGTGTATGCGGTAGCGCTTCCACCAGGATCACGTCAGCACCTGCCTGATCCAGTCGGCGCAGGACGGCGTAAAAATCATGAGCATATCCGGCCGGCGTATCGGGCATCGCAGCGCGGGCCGCCAGCGTGTTTGCCTGGACGGCGCGTGCTGCTGCGCTGGCTTCATCGATGCCATCGATGCCATTGATGCCATGCCCGACATCGATATCAAGACCCAGCGCCAGCGCCAGCGAGTGATGCGCCAGCGCCGCGCGCCGGCCGGCCTGTGCCAGTTGCGACAGGCAGGATGCGATCGCCGCCGCCGGCAGGACCAGCACCGGCGTATGCGGTGCATAGTGCGAGGCCAGTGTGCCCGAGGCGCGTGGCGCCGCGGCGTCCGGCAGGGCCGGCTCGACGCCCAGGACGGCCGCAATGTCGGTCGCACTCACATGACCCGGGCGCAGCAGCACCGGGCGACCACGACTGAGATCGATGATCGTCGATTCGATCCCGACCGTACTCTGGCCGCCGTCGAGAATGCAGGACAGCAGCGGCGAATCGCCGAATTCGTCGCGCACGTGGCGCGCCAGGGTCGGGCTGACCTGGCCGAAGCGGTTTGCCGAGGGCGCTGCAACGCCGCCCCGCCCGCCCTTGAAACTGCGCAACAATGCTTGTGCCACGGGATGCGACGGGCAGCGCAGGCCCAGCGACGCCTGCCCGCCGGCGGCGGCATCGGGAACATGCGCCGCGCGCTGCAGGATCAGTGTCAGCGGGCCCGGCCAGAACGCCGCCATCAAGGCCCGCGCCTGGCTGTCAAGGGCGTCACTCCAGTAATCGATGTCGGCCTCGGGCGCGAGATGCACGATCAGCGGATGCTGCGCCGGGCGTCCCTTGGCCTGGTAAATCCTGGCCACGGCCGCCGGGTTTTCCGCATCGGCGCCGAGGCCATAGACGGTCTCGGTCGGAAAGGCGACCAAGGCGCCGGCTTCTAGCAGGCGGGCGGCGGCCTCGATCGCTTCAATCGGATCGTTCAAGGCGCAATGCCGAGGATGGTGCAGGCCGCGCGCAGGCTGGCCTGGGCGCGCTCGACATCGGGTGCGACGAAGGTGACGTGACCCATCTTGCGTCCTGGGCGGGCTTGTTCCTTGCCGTACAAATGCAGGCAGGCGCCGGGCAGGGAGAGGATCCGGTCCCAGGCCGGTTCGCGCGGCTGGGGATCTGCAGGCAAAGACTCCTTGCTGCCGGCGCTTCCAGCAGGACTGGCGCCGGGACCGGCGGCGGATTCCGTGCCGGTACTGGCTGCGTCATCTGCAAACCACAAGTCTCCCAACAAGTTAAGCATCACCGCCGGCGAATGCTGGCGCACGTCGCCCAGCGGCAAGCGCGCCATCGCCCGCACCTGTTGCGCGAACTGGCTGGTGATGCAGGCATCGATCGTGTAATGGCCGCTGTTGTGCGGCCGTGGCGCCATTTCATTGACCACCAGGCTGCCGTCGTCGAGGATGAAGAATTCGATGCAGAGCACGCCGACATAATCGAGCTGCTCGGCATAGACCAGCGCGGCTGCCTGCGCTGTTGCAGCGGCCGCGACGGAAGCATGCAGCGCCGGCACGGTGGTGGTGTGCAGGATGCCGTTACGATGGATGTTTTCTGCAATCGGATACACCGATGCCTGACCGTCGGCACCGCGCGCAACCAGTACCGAGACTTCACAGGCCAGCGGCAACATTTTTTCCAGCACGCATTCGGCGCCGCGCATGCTCGCGAAGGCTGCCGGCAGGTCGTCACTACGCGCAACTCGGGCCTGGCCCTTGCCGTCGTAACCCATGCGCACGGTCTTCAGCAATCCGGGGAACAGGTCGGCCGGCACGGTGGCGACATCGGCCAGATTGCGGATCAGGCGATGCGGTGCGGGCAAGATGCCAGTGCGCTTTGCACAGCTGGTAAAAAACTGCTTTTCGGCGATGCGGTCCTGCGCCACCGCCACGCAGGCTGCGGAAGGCGCGACGAAGGCGGCGTCCGCCAGTTGCGTCATGCTAGCTGCCGGCACGTTTTCGAATTCCGTCGTCACCGCCACGCACTGCGCACCCATGTCCACCAGCGCCGCCGGATCGGCATAGTCCGCACACAGAAAATGATCGGCTGCATGGCTGGCCGGGCAATCAGCGGCCGGCTCCAGCACCGCGACCTTGAAGCCCATCGCCTGCGCCGCATGGGCGAACATGCGGCCGAGCTGGCCGCCGCCCATGACGCCGAGCCAGGTGGCAGGCGATGCGCCTGGAATGAACGGGCCGTTCTTGATCATGACGATTTTCCGATGTTGCTTGATGTCGCTTGATGTCGCTTGATGTTGCTTGATGTTGCCCGATGTCTTGTGTTCCCGACCCGTCCGATACCGCTGCCGCAGAGTCAGATCGGCAGGACCATGCTGCGCGCCGCCGCCGTCTGCGCTGCGCGGAATTGCTCCAGGCGCTGCGCCAGCGCATCGTCGGTCGTGGCCAGCATGGCGATGGCGGCCAGAGCGGCGTTGGCGGCACCCGCTTCTCCAATCGCGAAGGTCGACACCGGGATTCCCTTCGGCATCTGCAGGATCGAGAGCAGCGAATCTTCGCCGCGCAAATACTTCGACGGCACCGGCACGCCCAGCACCGGCACGATGGTTTTCGCGGCCAGCATGCCCGGCAGGTGGGCTGCACCGCCGGCGCCGGCGATGATCGCCCGCAGGCCCCGGGCGCGCGCCGTCTCGGCATAGCGAAACAGATCATCCGGCATCCGATGCGCCGAGACCACGCTGGCCTCGTGCGCGATGCCGAATTCTTTCAGGATCGCCACTGCATGCTGCATGACCTCCCAATCGGAGGCCGAACCCATGACCACGCCGATCATTGGCGCCGTGGCTGGCATACCCGGTACTGCTGTTGCGGCGGGTACCCTGGAAATCGCAGCATCGCCGCTTCCTGCTTCAGGCGTCGTCACTCATGCCTCCAGCGTGGCGCCGGTCAGGCGCGTCAGGGCTTCCCGGTATTTTGCGCCGGTCTTCTCGATCACGTCGGCTGGCAGCGATGGCGCTGGCGCAGTCTTGTTCCAGTCGGTCAGGGTCTCGAGATAGTCGCGCACGAACTGCTTGTCGAACGATGGCGGCGAGCTGCCCGGCGCATAGGAGTCGGCCGGCCAGAAACGGGACGAATCAGCGGTCAGCACTTCATCCATCAGGTGCAGCGTGCCTTCTGCATCGAGCCCGAATTCGAATTTCGTGTCAGCGATGATGATGCCGCGCGTGCCAGCGTAATCGGCTGCGGCTTGATACAGGCGGATGCTGATGTCGCGGATGCGCTGCGCGAGATCGGCGCCGATGCGCTTCGACATCTCGTCGAAGGAAATGTTTTCATCATGTTCGCCGAGCTCGGCCTTGGCCGCTGGCGTGAAGATCGGCGCCGTCAGCTTGTCGGCCTGACGCAGGCCGGGCGGCAATGCGATGCCGCAGATAGCCCCGGTCGCCTGATAATCCTTCCAGCCGGAGCCGATCAGATACCCCCGCACCACCGCTTCGACCATGATTGGCTGCAGCCGCTTGGCCACCACGGCGCGGCCACGTACCTGCTCTGCTTCGCCCGGCGCCACCACCGACACCGGATCGACGCCGGTCAAATGATTCGGCACGATGCCGTCGAGCTTGGCAAACCAGAAGTCCGACATCTGGTTCAGCACCCGACCCTTGCCGGGGATCGGCTCGCGCATGACGACGTCGAAGGCCGACAGCCGGTCCGAAGTCACGATCAGGATCTTGTCGTCGCCAACCGCATAGTTGTCGCGCACCTTGCCGCGGCCAAGCAATGGCAGCGAATCGATGCTGGACTGATAAAGACTGTTCATTCGGTTTCCAATTCTGCGCTAACCACACGGGCTGGCAATACTTGCCAGCCCGCATTTTACCGAAACTACCACTGCAGTAGCCGACTGATCGCTCAGATGGCCGAGTTGCGTGGAAGGTGCACCGTGCCATTCAAAAGTATCTAACGGTGCGAGATTGGCATCGCCGCTGCATCTGCCCTTTTTTACTGCACGATCTGCGACAGCTTGCCAGATCGATAGAGCTCCGCAACCTTGTCAAGCGTCAGCGGCTTGATCTTGCTGGCCTGCCCGGCGCTGCCGAATGCCTGGAAGCGGGCGATGCAGACTTTCTTGGCGGCTTCACGTGCAGGCTTGAGATAATCGCGCGGATCGAACTTGCCTGGATTTTCAGCCATGTAACGGCGGATGGCGCCGGTCATGGCGAGCCGGATGTCGGTGTCGATGTTGATCTTGCGAACGCCGTGCTTGATGCCTTCCTGGATTTCCTCGACGGGCACGCCATAGGTTTCCTTCATGTCGCCGCCGAATTCCCGGATTTCGGCCAGAAGTTCCTGCGGCACCGACGACGAACCGTGCATGACCAGATGCGTGTTCGGAATCCGCGCATGGATTTCCTTGATGCGTTCGATGGCCAGGATGTCGCCGGTTGGCTTGCGCGAGAACTTGTAGGCACCATGCGAGGTACCGATGGCGATCGCCAGTGCATCGCACTGGGTCCGACGCACGAAGTCGGCGGCCTGGTCGACGTCGGTCAGCAATTGCTCGCGGGTCATGGTGCCTTCGGCGCCGTGCCCATCCTCTTTGTCGCCCATCATGGTTTCGAGCGAACCGAGCACGCCGAGTTCCGCTTCCACCGTCACGCCGATCGCATGCGAGAACTCGACTACCTTGCGCGAGACCTCGACGTTGTAGTCGTAGCTGGCAACCGACTTGCCGTCTTCCATCAACGAGCCGTCCATCATCACCGACGAGAAGCCGGAACGGATCGCCGTCATGCAGACTGCCGGCGACTGGCCGTGATCCTGGTGCATCACCACCGGTATGTGCGGATACGCTTCCACCGCTGCAGAAATCAGATGCCGCAGGAATGCCTCCCCGGCGTATTTGCGTGCGCCGGCCGACGCTTGCATGATCACCGGCGAATTGGTCTCGTCAGCTGCCTCCATGATCGCCGTCACCTGCTCGAGATTGTTGACGTTGAAGGCGGGCAGGCCGTAGCGGTTTTCGGCAGCATGGTCGAGCAGTTGGCGCAAGGATACGAGTGGCATGTGGACTCCTGTGATGTCGGTTTCAAATACGATTTGTTCGGTACTGTTTTTATGGTTCGGATTTCCAGGCGGCGCGGTATTCGCCGATGGTCATGATCTTCAAGGCATTCGTGCCGCCGGTCTGGCCCATCGGCTCGCCCCAGGTAACGACGATGCGGTCGCCCTTCTGCACCACACCCTTGGCCAACAGGATATCCTGCGCCGCCTTCAAGACTTCTTCACGGTCCTTCGACTGGGCCAGCTCGAAGGTCTGCACGTTGCGAAACAGCGCGGCCTTGCGCTCAGTCGCCTTGCTCGGCGTCAGGGCATAAATCGGAATATCGATGTTGTGCCGACTCATCCACAGCGCCGTCGAGCCGGATTCGGTCAGTGCCGCGATCGCTTTCACGCGCAGATGATACGCAGTGAACAACGCGCCATAGGCGATCGATTCATCAATGCGGTTGAAGGTAATGTTCAGGAAATCGGCATCGAGCTTGTAGTTCTCGTATTTTTCGGCTTCGAGGCAGACCGAGGCCATCGTTTCGACAGTCTCCACCGGATACCGGCCGGTGGCGGTTTCCGCCGAGGTCATCACGGCGTCGCTGCCGTCGAGCACGGCATTGGCCACATCCGATACTTCGGCCCGGGTCGGCACGGGATTGACGATCATCGACTCCATCATCTGGGTCGCGGTGATGGTCAGTTTGTTGGAGGCCCGCGCCATCTTGATCATGCGCTTTTGCAGGGCCGGCACCGCCGCATTGCCGACTTCGACGGCCAGGTCGCCGCGGGCGACCATGATGCCGTCGGAGGCATCGAGGATTTCCTGCAGCGCCGGAATTGCTTCGGCGCGTTCGATCTTGGCGATCAGGAGCGGCTTGTGATGATACGGCTCGCCGGCGATGTTGGCCAGTTGACGTGCCATCACCATGTCGGTGGCGCATTTCGGAAACGACACCGCCAGGTAATCGGCCTGGAAAGCCATCGCCGTCTTGATGTCTTCCATGTCCTTGCCGGAGAGCGCCGGCGCCGTCAGCCCGCCGCCCTGGCGATTGATGCCCTTGTTGTTCGATAGCTCGCCGCCGCTCTTGACGATGGTGTGGATCGCATTGCCGATCACCCGCTGCACCGTCAGCACGATCAGGCCATCGTTGAGCAGCAAGACGTCGCCGGCTGACAAATCGCGCGGCAACTGCTTGTAGTCCAGCCCGACGCGTTTCTGGTCGCCCATCTGGCAATCGGCGTCGAGGATGAACTCGGCGCCTTTTTCCAGCACGATCTTGCCGCTTTCAAATTTGCCAACCCGGATCTTGGGACCCTGCAGGTCGGCCATGATCGCCACTTCACGGCCACATTTTGCTGCCGCTTCCCGGACCATGGTGGCGCGGTCGATATGGTCCTGCGCGCTGCCATGGGAAAAATTCAGCCGCACCACATCCACGCCGGCCAGGATCATCCGGGTCAGGATCTCGGGGTCGCTGGAGGCGGGGCCGATGGTGGCAACAATCTTGGTGGCACGATGCATGATGGCTTTCAGTAAAAGACGTGCCGGCAGGGTCCGGCACGCTGCGACTCTACACCGGTCGGTGCGCGAGATGAACGGGTCCGCGCAAGCATGCTGCGCCTACGCATCGGTGCGGCCTCGGTTTGCTGACCTGCCGCCGTCTCGGCATTTGGATTTCCCATGCCGATGCATCGTCCCGGTACGCCGTTCTACCCTGCTGCCCCGATCACCTGGCGCGGCGATTCAAGCGCCCCGGCCGCGCTCTTCCAGGATCGCCACGGCCGGCAAGGTCTTGCCTTCCAAAAATTCCAGGAAAGCGCCACCGCCGGTGGAGATGTAACCGATCCTGTCTGCAATGCCGTATTTCGCGATTGCCGCCAGCGTGTCGCCGCCTCCCGCAATCGAAAAGGCGGGCGACTGCGCGATCGCCTCGGCCAGCACCTTGGTGCCATTGGCGAACTGGTCGAATTCGAACACGCCGACCGGACCGTTCCATACAACCGTGCCGGCAGCAGCGATCTGCTTGGCCAGCAGCGCGGCCGTGACCGGGCCGATGTCGAGAATCATGTCGTCGTCGGTCACGTCAGCCACCGCCTTGACGGTAGCCTCGGCGGCTGCGGAAAATGTCTTGGCGCAGACAACGTCGGTTGGAATCGGCACCGACGCGCCGCGCCTGGCCATCATGTCGATGATGGTTTTCGCATCCGCCACCAGATCCGGCTCGGCCAGCGACTTGCCGATCTTCAGGCCCGCAGCCAGCATGAACGTGTTGGCGATGCCGCCGCCGACGATCAGGTTGTCCACCTTGTCGGCCAGGGTTTTCAGGATGGTGAGCTTGGTCGAGACCTTGGAGCCGGCCACGATCGCCACCAGCGGCCGGGCCGGTTGCAAGACAGCCTTGCCGAGCGCGTCGAGTTCGGCCGCCAGCAACGGGCCGGCGCAGGCGATCGGCGCGAATCGGGCGATGCCGTGGGTGGTTGCTTCTGCGCGGTGCGCGGTGCCGAAGGCATCGTTCACATAGATGTCACAAAGCGCCGCCATCTTGCGGGCAAGTGCCTCGTCATTTTTCTTTTCGCCGACATTGACGCGGCAATTTTCCAGCAAGACCACCTGGCCCGGCAGGACATCGACGCCGTCGAGCCAATCCTGTTTCAGATGCACCGACTGTCCAAGGATCTCAGCCATGCGCACGGCGATCGGCGCGAGCGAATCGGCCGGCGTCAGCACGCCCTCGGTCGGGCGGCCCAGGTGCGAGGTGACCATGACGGCGGCGCCGGCAGCCAGTGCCTGGCGGATCGCGGGAATCGATGCACGGATGCGGGTGTCTTCGGTGATCTCGCCGGCATCGTTTTGCGGCACGTTCAGATCAGCACGGATGAAGACGCGCTTGCCGCGCAGGGCATCCTGCGCGATCAGGTCGCTGAGTCGCATGAATTGCATGATCGATGTCCGCTCATTAGTTGAAAAAAAACTATTTTACCGCAGGCCTTCGGGCACACGGCCGATTCCGGGCCCGGGGTCGCGGGATCGGCATGCAGTGAAACGGCATGGTGGGGCATGGCAGCTTCGCTCAATTTACAGCGCCATCCGCAGCGCCGAAAACAGCAGCATTCCGACCACGATCGTGCCGAGCAAATGACGAAATCGCAGGAAAAAAAGCGTCGCGCCGACGGCAGCCAAGAGCTTCGGATTCGTCAGTGCCGGTGTCATCGCGCCGTCCTGTTGCAGCAGCAGGTCCGGAGCGATGATCGCCGCCAGGGCGGCGGCTGGCGCATAACGCAATGCATGCACGACTTTCGGCGGCAGGCGCACCGCATGGCCGAGCAGGAACAGCGAACTGCGGGCGATCAGTGTCGCCAGGGTCAGCAGGCCGGTGATGATCCAGATGTCGGCATCGCTCATCTTGCGGCTCCTGCGGCTGCCGGTGCGGCGCTGCCATGGCCGGCAACGTCGCCAACGGCACCACTGACGTCATTGCCGGGATCGCCGGGATCGTCGTCCGGCTGAAACCGATCGGCGAAGAGTGCAGCCGCCATGCCGCAGACGACGGCCAGTAGAAGACCGAGCCGGAACGGCAGGCCGGCCGCCGCCACCGCCACCGTGGCGGCGACGACCACCCCGGCCAGCGCCGCCAGGTTGATGGTCAGTGGAATCATGATGCCCAGAAGCGCCAGTGTTCCTGCAAAACCGACTTGCCAGCGCTCCGGTATCTGCCCGGCCAGCAGGATGCCGGTCACTGCCCCGCCCTGCCAGGCCAGCCAGTTCGGATTGGAGATACCCCAGAAGAAGCCGGTCTTGCCAAGCGGGCGGCTGACGGTGTCATGCGGGAAGCGTTGCGGGAAGAACGCCATCAGCATGTCGGAGCAAAAATAGCCGTACCAGAGCCGCTTCGGCCAGGACAGATGCGCGAAATGCGGGCTGATCGCGGCGGAAAAGATCACGAAGCGCAGATTCACCACCAGTGCGGTGGCGAAAATCACCAGGGCCGGCGCATGCGCCACGATCAGCGGCAGCGCTGCCAACTGCGCCGAACCGGCGAATACCAGAAAGGTCATGGCAAGCGACTGCGTGATCGTCAGTCCTGCCTTGACCATCGCCATGCCGGACACAAAACCCCACGCCGCAATGCCGGGCAAGGTGCCGGCACTGACGCGCACGCCCTCGAAAAAAGCCGCGCGCTCGACGGCCGCGGTGGGTTCGGACACAGTGCCAGGTGCACCCGGCAGCGGATTGGACATGATGACTGGCGCCTGAAGACAATGAAACGGGGCGTATTGTATCGAGCAATTTTCGTCGGCCGAGCGGAATCCGTTAAAATCGCGTGTTCGCAAATTCCCTGGAGAAGCCTGATGTCGATGTCTGACCGTGATGGAAAAATCTGGAAAGATGGCGCACTGGTCGACTGGCGCGATGCCACGGTCCATGTGCTGACGCACACCCTGCATTACGGCATGGGTGTCTTCGAGGGCGTGCGCGCCTACAAGACACCCGAAGGCACGGCGATCTTCCGTTTGCAGGAACATACCCGGCGCCTGTTCAATTCAGCCAAGATCTTTCAGATGGTCATTCCCTTCGACATGCAGACCATCATGGATGCGCAGCGCCAGGTCGTGCGCGAGAATGCGCTCGAGTCCTGTTATCTGCGTCCGCTGGTCTGGATCGGCTCGGAAAAAATGGGCATCTCTGCCAAGGGCAACACGATCCATGTCGCGATCGCCGCCTGGCCATGGGGCGCCTATCTCGGCGAAGACGGCCTGGCCAGAGGCATTCGCGTAAAAACCTCGTCCTTCACCCGCCATCACGTGAACATCTCCCTGGTGCGGGCCAAGGCTTGCGGCTACTACATCAATTCGATCCTGGCCAACCAGGAAGCATTGACCGATGGCTACGACGAAGCACTGCTGCTGGACACCGAAGGCTACGTGTCGGAAGGGTCGGGCGAAAACGTGTTCATCGTTCGTGATGGCAAGATCTATACACCCGATCTCGCCTCCTGCCTGGACGGCATCACCCGTGACGCCGCGCTGACCATGGCGCGCGACATGGGCATCGAGGTCGTCGAAAAACGCATCACCCGCGACGAGATGTACTGCGCCGACGAAGCCTTCTTCACTGGCACGGCAGCCGAGGTCACGCCGATTCGCGAACTCGACAACCGGGTCATCGGCAACGGCGCCCGGGGCCCCATCACGGAAAAAATCCAGTCGATGTTCTTCGATGTCGTCAACGGCCGCGCGCCGCAATATCGGCACTGGCTGACGCTGGTGTGATCGAATCGCTGGAATCGAAACTGGAGGAAGCAATGAGTGACGTAAAAACCAACGCGGGCGCGGTCCAACTGGAGAGCGCGGACCTGCCGGCCTATTGCCCGAATCCGGCCATGTCGATCTGGTCTTCGCACCCCCGGGTGTTTCTGGACCTGACGGCGCACGGCACGGCGAAGTGTCCGTACTGCGGCACCGTCTATCAAATGAAACCGGGCTCCGTGATCAAGGCGCATTGAAGCCGCCTGCCTGAACATGCAATGCGCACCGGTGCATGCGCCGGCGCATGATCGCCATGCGCCGGCGGAGCGAGGCTGCACCCAGGCATCGATTGCCCCGTCGCCGCCGAAGCGCGGCACACCGTCAAGGGCTTGCGTTGCAATCAACCTTTGCCGCAGGATAGCGCGTACATTGGATCAGGCGAAACGCGGCGTACCCGTGCCATTCTGGAGGCGACGATCGACCGATTCCATCCCGATGCATCAGATGACCAAGCGGGCGCCGGCAGGCTTGCCGCGCGTCTGGCGACGCTCGTCGTGTTCCTGCTGCCTGCACTGACATTGACCACCCGGGTCAGTGTCGGCCTGGTGGAGGTGGCCCTGTTGCTGTCGTCTCTTGGATATGGCATGTCGCTCATGCGCCAGCGCCGGGCGCATCCGGACTGGTTCGTGGCCACCCGCTGGCTCACGCTCGCCTTCCTGTTCAACCTGCTGGTGGCAACCGCCTCCCTGATCGGCACCGGCTTCGATCCCCGTTTTTTTGAAAACCCCAGCAAGATGTTGCTGGCCGCATTGTTGCCGGCGATGGTGCTGCTGCTGCGGCCGACGGCGCGCGTCCTCTGGATCGGCCTGTTCGCCGGCACCGTCGGCGCCACCGGCTTCGCGCTCTATCAACGCTTCGTGCTGCTGATGCCGCGCGCTGAAGGCTTCAGCATGCCGATCACCTTCGGCGACATCGCCATGGCGATGGGCTTGATGTCGCTGGCCAGCATTCCGCTGTCGGCCCGCACCCGCTGGGCTGCCTTGCCCTATCTGTCGTTTCTGGCCGGCGTGATCGCCTCCATCCTGTCCGGCTCGCGCGGCGGCTGGCTGGCGTTCCTGCTGTCGGTCTTCCCGCTGTATTCCTATGGCCGGCATGCGATCGGACGCCGTGCCGTCATGGTCATCGCCGCCAGCCTGGTAGTGGTCGCTACCGTGTGCGTGATGCCGCAAACCGGCGTGCTGACGCGACTGAGCGACGTGTCGAAGGAAATCGACCAGTACAACAACGGCAATCCGGACAGCTCGGTGGGCGCCCGCTTCGAGATGTGGAAGGGCGCCTGGGTGCTGTTTGCCGAACATCCCCTGACTGGTGTCGGCCGGGCAAATTTCAACACCGGCCTGAACCGGCTGATCGCCCGCGGCCAGATCGATCCTGCCATGCGTGGCTTCCAGCATGCGCACAATGAAATGCTCAATGCGATGGCCACGCAAGGCTTGCCGGGCGCGCTCGCACTGCTGGCTTTGTATGCAGCGCCATTGCTGTTTTTCAGCAGACGGGTACGGCAACCGGGCGCGCACCGCAGCTATGCGCTGGCCGGCATGCTGCTGGTGCTGTCGTTCATCGACTTCGGCCTGACCCAGGTGATGTTTGCCCATCATGTCGGCTCGGCATTCTATGCATTGAGCGTTTGCCTGCTGGCCGGATTGTGTCTGCAGGAACAGCAGCGCACCCTGCACACTGCGGCCGGCCTGGCAGCCGGCCAACCGCGCAACATGCCGCAGTCATTGACCGACTGAAGCGCTGCGATCCTGATGCCAGCGCAATTCCATTCCGATCCGCGTGCAGTATTGCCAAGTGATCCACCCTTTGATCCTGGCTTCGATCCACCCCGCGAGCCACGTTTCCAGTCCACCTACCGCGCGCCACGCTGGCTGCCGGGCGCCCACCTGCAAACCATTTATCCGGCCACTTGCTTGCCGAAGCCAGCCGTGCACTACCGGCGTGAACGCTGGACAGCGCCCGACGATGATTTCATCGATCTCGATTTTGTGGACGGCACGCCGGGTCGTCCGTTCGTGGTGCTGTTCCATGGCCTTGAGGGCTCCTCCGACAGCCACTATGCCCGCTCCTTGATGGCGCTGGTTACTCGTCGCGGCTGGGGCGGTGCGGTGGTGCATTTTCGGGGATGTTCGGGTCAGGCGAACCTGCAGCCGCGTTTCTATCATTCCGGTGACGCGGCCGAGATCGACTGGATCCTGCGCCGCCTGCGGGCGAGTACGCCGGCGCGCGCCGCCAGGCGTTTTCATGCGGTAGGGGTGTCGCTTGGCGGCAATGCGCTGCTGCGTTGGCTCGGCGAATCCGGTCAGGATGCCGAGATCGTCGATGCGGCCTGCGCCATTTCGGCGCCGCTCGATCTTGCCGCCGGCGGCGCCGCATTGTCGCGCGGCGCCAACCTGCTCTATACCCGCATGTTCCTGCAGACGCTGAAGGTGAAATGCCTGGCCAAGCTGGCGCAGTTCCCCGACCTGTTTGACCGCGACGCCATGCTTCGCGCACGCAACCTGCACGAATTCGATGACATCGTCACCGCGCCGCTGCACGGATATCGCGACGCCGATGATTACTGGAACCGCGCCAGCGCCCGGCACGTCATCGGCGACATCACGGTGCCGACGCTGGTCCTGAACGCGCGCAACGATCCGTTCCTGCCGGCACATCACCTGCCGACAAGCGCCGCTTCCTGCGTCGTGCTGGACTATCCGGCCGAGGGCGGTCATGTCGGATTCACGGCCGGCCCGTTTCCCGGCAGCCTGGCCTGGCTGCCCCGACGTATCCTGCATTTTCTGGATCGCGACAATCCGATCGACGAGGCACCTGATGGATGAAATCGTAAAAAAAGCAATGGCGAAGTGGCCCAACGTGCCTGACTGCTACGGCTGGCTGCGGCTTGATGCCCGTGGCGGCTGGCGCATGCGTGACGAAGCGGCCCAGGCCGCCGATCTGCCGGGAGACCGCATCGCCCATGAAGCGCTGCTCGGGTTCATCAACCGGAATTACCTGCAGGACGCGGCTGGCCGCTGGTTTTTCCAGAATGGCCCGCAACGGGTATTCGTCGATCTGGAAGCGGCGCCCCTGATCGCCCATACCCGGGCGGACGGCCAGTTGCAGCTGCATACGGGCGAGACCCCGACCGGTATCAGCGGCGCCTGGTTTTCACCGGCCGGCTCGCTCTATGTGCAATGCGAAGCCGGCCTGGCATTGGTGGATGACCGGGATCTGGCGCAATGCCTGCCGCAGATGCGGCTCGACGGCCAGACGATCGATGATGCTGCGCTGCTGGAATGGGTCGACGGCGTCCGGTCCGGCAAGCTCGCATTCATCCATGCCGATGCTGCGGTAACGGTCGGGCGGCTGCCGGATGAAGACGTCGCGCGGCGGTTCGGGTTCGTCCGCCAGCCGCGACAGGCGGTCGGTTGACCCGATGCCGGGTCAGGATTTCGCGTCCCGCGCCGCTTTTTCCTGGCCTTCAGGCTGCCTTTTCACAAAGCTGCCGTCGT
>JAYTLK010000055.1:0-3281 GCA_043729515.1 Herminiimonas sp. | reverse complement strand
ATGCGGGCCGGCGCGCGGGTGATGTCACCGCTGCAACGGGCAAAGAATTCCCGCGGATGCGGCTCGAAGGTCATCACGGCCGCCTCCACGCCACGGGCGTCGGCTGCCGCACGCAGCAGCGCCAGCAACGTCTGATGGCCGCGATGCACGCCATCGAAGTTGCCGATCGCCAGCGCACAGGCGGCGCGCGACGAAGCATTGGGAAGTCCGCGAAAAACCTTCATGCAGGCGACAGGTGATTGGCTGGTTGGAAAGCCGTCGATTATAGATGCTTTCGGCACTGACTCGCGGTTCCGGCAGCCTGGTTGCTGCATCGTGGCCCGCGTTTGCACGGTTATCGTGAGTGAGCGCGGCCACTCCCGGCCGCCGCCGGCGGCTTATCCCATGCTGAAGCCGGAAAGCTCGGCCGGCTTGCCAGGTTCGCCCCAGAGCGCGGCAAGCGTGGCCAGGGCGGCCAGGCCGGCGGTTTCAGTACGCAGCACGCGCGGGCCGAGGCCGAGCGCCAGCGCGCCGTGGTTGATGGCGAGCGCGATTTCGGCGGGCGTGAAGCCGCCTTCCGGGCCGATCACGAGGCACACCGCCTGTGGCCCTGCCGCGCGGGCCCAATCGCTCAGATCTTGCGCAGCGCCAGGTGCCAGGATGATCGTCCGGGCGTGGAGTCGGGTGGGCGCAGTCGCGAAAAAGCGGCCAAACTCGGCAATCGGCGCCACCGGCATGATCCGGTTTCGGCCACATTGCTCCGCCGCCGACACGGCGATCGCCTGCCAGTGCTGGCAGCGCTTGTCCGCCCGTTCGCCGGACAGTCGCACCACGCAACGCTGCGCCGACAGAGGCTGGACACCAGCGGCGCCGAGTTCAACCGCTTTTTCCACGATCCAATCCATCTTTGCCGCTTCCGGAAGGGCTTGGGCCAGCGTGATTGCATACGGCAGCTCGGCCTCGCGCGGCGAAAAAGTGTCGATCCGCACGGTTGCCGACTTGCGCCCGAGGTCGGCAATCGTCGCGCCATATTCTCCGCCGGTACCATCGAACAGCGTCAGCATGGCGCCCGACGCCAGTCGCAGTACCTGCACATGGTGTGCGGCAGCCGGTGGCAGCGCCTGAACGGCGCCGATGGTCAGCGGGCCAGGGCAATGAAATCGCGGCATCGGTGATCCTTTCTGCAAGGGCGCAGCCATCGTCCGCGGATCGGATCGGCTGCAAAAACCCGTTGCCCGGATTTTAGACCGGCACCTGCACGGTGGTAAAATGTTGGCCTTCCATTGCCGTCCTGCTGCCGACTTTCATGACTTCTCCGCTTTCGAATCCTCCTGTACAACAACAGATGGCCAATGCGATCCGCGCCTTGGCGATGGACGCCGTCCAGAAGGCAAATTCCGGTCATCCGGGCATGCCGATGGGCATGGCGGAGATCGCCGTCGCGCTCTGGTCCGGCCATTACCGCCACAATCCGGCCGATCCGAAATGGATCAACCGCGACCGCTTCGTGCTCTCCAACGGCCATGGCTCGATGTTGCACTACGCGCTGCTGCACCTGGCGGGCTATGACCTGCCGATGGCAGAGTTGCGCAACTTCCGCCAGATGCATTCGAAAACGCCCGGCCATCCCGAAGTCGACATCACGCCCGGCATCGAAACCACTACCGGCCCGCTCGGCCAGGGGCTGACCAATGCGGTCGGCATGGCGCTCTCCGAAAAATTGCTTGCCGCAGAATTCAACCGGCCGGGTTTCGAGGTGGTCGCGCATCACACCTATGCTTTCGTAGGCGACGGCTGCCTGATGGAAGGCATCTCGCATGAAGCCTGTTCGCTGGCCGGTGTGTTGCGCCTGTCGAAGCTGATCGTGCTGTACGACGACAACGGCATCTCGATCGATGGCCATGTGGCCGGCTGGTTCGGCGACGACACGCCCAAGCGCTTCGAAGCTTACGGCTGGAACGTGATTCCCGCCATCGACGGTCATGACGTGGCTGCCGTGGCCAGCGCCATCGCCCGCGGAAAGCAGTCCGATCGGCCGACCCTGATCTGTTGCAAGACCGTCATCGGCAAGGGGTCTCCCAACATGCAGGGCACCGACAAGGTGCACGGCGCAGCGCTTGGCGACAAGGAAATCGCCGCAGTGCGCGAAGCGCTCGGCTGGCGCCATGCACCGTTCGAGATTCCGCCGGAGGTGTATGCGAGCTGGGATGCGCGTTCGACAGGCGCGGCGGCCCAGGCGGACTGGCAGACGCGCTTCGACGCCTATGGCGCGCAATTTCCCGCCGAGGCGGCCGAGCTGCAGCGCCGCATGGCGGGTGACTTGCCGGGCGGTTTTGCTACCGCAGCCGATGGCTTCATCGCTGCCTGTGTCGAGAAACAGGAAACCATCGCCACCCGCAAGGCCAGCCAGAACACGATCCAGGCGCTGGCGTCGGTACTGCCGGAGTTCCTCGGTGGCTCGGCCGACCTGACCGGCTCGAACCTGACCAACTGGAAAGAGTCGATCGCCGTGCGGCATGACAAGGCCGGCAATCACATCAATTACGGCGTGCGCGAATTCGGCATGAGCGCGATCATGAACGGCGTTGCCCTGCATGGTGGCTACCTGCCGTTCGGCGCGACCTTCCTGACGTTCTCCGATTACAGCCGCAATGCATTGCGCATGGCAGCGCTGATGAAGGTCCGCGTCCTGTTCGTCTTCACGCATGATTCGATCGGCCTGGGCGAAGATGGCCCGACCCATCAATCGGTGGAGCATGTGTCGAGTCTGCGCCTGATACCGAATCTGGATAACTGGCGGCCGTGCGATTCGGTCGAGTCGGCAGTGGCGTGGAAGGAAGCGATCCAACGCCGCAGCGGCCCGAGCACGCTGATCTTTTCACGACAGAATTTGCAGTTCCAGCAGCGCACGCCGGAGCAGGTTGCGGCAATCGCGCGCGGCGGCTACGTGCTGATGGACGCAGCCGATGCCAGGGCGATCATCATCGCCACCGGGTCCGAGGTCGACCTGGCGATGCAGGCAGCCCGGGCACTGGCGGCGCGTGGCGTGCCGGTGCGGGTGGTGTCGATGCCATCGACCGACGTCTTCGACCGGCAGGATGCAGCCTACCGGGCGGCTGTCCTGCCGAAGGGCTTGCCGAGGGTGGCCGTCGAAGCTGGCGTCACCGCCTTCTGGCACAAGTATGTCGGGCTCGATGGCGCCGTGGTCGGCATCGACACCTTTGGCGAATCAGCGCCTGCAGGCGTGCTGTTCAAGCATTTCGGCTTCACGATCGACAACGTGGTGGCAGCCGTGGAGCAAA
>JAYTLK010000054.1:0-37959 GCA_043729515.1 Herminiimonas sp. | reverse complement strand
CGACGGTTCGCGCCCTTGCCGAAAAAATCGTTCGCCTGAAGGCAGCGCTGCCATTTCCGCCACAGCCGACAGCGCCTGGGGTCGCGCAAGGCAATGTGGGGGAAGAAGCGGCCATGCTGCATGCGCCACTTCCTTCCGCGGCCGCATTGACGCGCCTGGGTCCGGAACTGATCGGCGCGATTGCCACGCGTCTTGCGTCCGCGATGGTGAATGTAGCGCATTTGTCGGCCTGCAGCACTGACCTGCATCGGGTCGTGCAGCCGGATCTCGATCGGAGATGCATCGAAGCAGCGCAGGCGCAAATGGTGACCTTGAACCGGTTCAGGCGGGTGCCTGCAGATGGAAATTTTTCAGAGGCGGTGATCTGATCTTCACCTCTTGTTATTAAAAAACCTGATTTCGCCACGGTCGACCAGTGCAGCCCACATGCGCGTCAACAAAAAAAATCAGCCAACCAGTATTGAATGCACCTTGCAACTGTTTGCATCCCTTCCACCGTCGTTGCCACCCGAAGTGATTCCTGAAATCCTGCAGCACCTCGAGCCGCAGTCGCACCAGGCCTTGCGCAGCCTGAACCGGCAATCGGTGGCTGCCAGCCGCGAGCGCTTCACACAGTTCAAGACGCCTCCGGTCGCCGGTCTCGACACATGGGCGCAGGTGCTGCGCGCCGCGCCAGCGATACGCGCCGTGCGCGTCGATGGCGGGACCATCGTCGGCGACCGACAGTGCGCGCAATTGCTGGCGCTGCCGGTGCTTCGCGATGGCAGGATCGTCGATCTGGACCTGCGCAATTGCACCAACCTCACGCATGCAGGGCTGCCGGACCTGGCTGCGCTTTCAGCATTGGCGTCGCTCGATCTGAGCGGCGCGCTGATCACCGATGCGACGCTGGCCTATGTCAGCGGCCTGGTCCAACTGCAAAAGCTGACGCTGGATTTTTGCTACGCCGTCTCCAACACCGGGCTGGAGCAGTTGCAACGACTGCTGCAGTTGACGTCGTTGAGCCTGAATGGCTGCAGCAACATCACCGATGCAGGCCTGGCGCACCTTGCCGCACTGGTACGGATGCAGCGCCTGAACCTTTTCGGTTGCGACAAGATCACCAACGCCGGCATGGTGACGATCGGAAAAATGACGGCACTGGAGGAACTGACGCTGTCGAGCCTTGGCGACATCACGGCAATCGGTCTGGCGGAATTGAAGGAACTGACGCAGATGCGGATGTTGAATCTCAGTCATCTGCGGCATATCCATGAGAGCGGTTTGCACTATCTCGACGGCATGCAGAAGCTGCACACTTTGGATATCTCGCAATGGACGCAACTCACCGACGCCGGACTCGACCACGTGGATCGACTACGATCGCTCAAGGTCTTGAATCTGACGGGTTGCGTGCAGGTGACTGCGGCAAAAGTCGCGCAATTGCGCGCACGCGGCCTGACTGTCATTCAGTGAAACGATGCAGGGTGACGCCCCGACATCGGTTTCAATAGACGCCTGCAGCCGACAGTTCGATGACGGTGGCCGCCTGCGCAGCCAATCCAAGGGCTTGGTGACTGGCAACGATGCACGCGCGACCCGCATCACATGCACGTTCGTTCAATACGGCCAGCAGATGCATCGCTGCCGCGGCATCGAGCGCGTTCACCGGCTCGTCGAGAAGCGTCACCGCCGTGCCTGCCGACAAGGCCGCACTGATCCAGACCTTGCGTTGGGTCCCTGTCGATAGCGTGCAGAGGCGTCCTCGCAGATGTGGCCGGAGGCTGAAAGCATCGACGTGCGAGCTCAATGCCGTGTCGTCGAAGCCGGGATACAGGCCGCGCATGAATCCGAAGTATTCCAGCGGCGACAGGTGATCGAAAGGAATGGCACCAGGCCCGCACCAGAAAACCTGTTGCCGGTAGGCGAGCGGGTCGCGGACAGCATCCTTGCCGTTGGCGATGATTGCGCCGGCGTGCGGCACGAGCGCACCGCCCAGCAGTTTCAGCAAGGTCGACTTGCCGTTGCCATTGTGGCCGCGAATCCACGTCAAGCCAGCGCCGAACTGGCGCGACCACTGCGCAAACATCTGCCGCTCCGGATAGGAGAAGACCATTTGATTCACGCGCAGGATGCATTCCTGCCTTTCGCCGGGCGCGGGAATCATGGCGGCAGGATCTCCGAGGCAAACGCAATTTGTGTGGCAAGCAGGACCAGCCAGGCCGCAGCCTTGTTCGGGTTTTCAGGGCGGTTGCTCGCATGGGTACCAGCCTGAATGCCTCGGATCGTCAGCAGATTGCCGATTGATACGGTAAGCAGGTAGCCGGTTGCAGGCAAGGCCCGTACCTGAGGAAGACATCCGAGGATCAGTGCCAGCAGTACGGCCGTCGTGGTGGTGACCGGCAGCATTGCGACGGCCTGCCTGGACAGCCGCATGCGGCGCGCCGTCAGTGGCAGCGGTGCGCAGGCATCATGCAACTGCGCCAGGTCCCATTCGAGCACCGCGCTCAGGCGCGTACTCAGAACCAGGGTGAGAAGCGCAAATCCGGCGAGCCACCACGAGGTTGCGGCAGGCTGGAAGAGGATCACGGCATGGCCGAATGCAAGCACCGGCGTGAGCAGCAGCAGATGACCGGCACGACGCGCAGGGCCGCGCACCAGGGGAAACAGAATCAGCGCAAAGAATATCGTCGTCGGCAGCCAAGGCTTGCCAATCGAAGCCGCCAGTGTTTCGATCGAGGCTGGCAGATGACGGGCAGCCCGGTCACCCATGCGCATTGATCGCAGTATCGCCGTTCCGGATGACAGGGAAACAGCCATCGATGCTACCAAGACTGCCATCAACCAGCAAAATGTCGACAGCCTGAAATCAGACGTGCGAACCAGCCACACCACGAGTCCGGCCACATATAGGGAAAACCATGGCGACAGACCGATTGCAAGCACGGCAAGATCGCTCCGTTGTTGCAACTTCGGTGAAACCGGTAGCGACCATTCGACATCGCGCCATGATGATGGCCAGAGTAACGGCCGCATCGCCCAGCAGATGGCCGAGCCAAACGCGCAGTAGGCCGCTGCCAACACAAGCATCATCGGGACGGAATGCTGTTCTGCCCAGATCAGGGGCAGCAAGGGCAATGCCAGCAAGCTGCTCATGCTGGCTGCCGGCCCATTTCCCGTGCCGCCCAACACTAGCACCGCGGCAGCAATGTAGATCCCCCAGCGGCGCAGGAATGCTGCGAGATGCGCCCTGCACCAGGACAACCGGATCTGACCATAGGTGAGCGTGGAAGAATCTACGAGTGTGTGCATGGGCAATCTCCCGCTCGCAACAGTGCCGGCTACGTAAAAATCAAATGACGGATCTCATGGCACCGATCTGAGATATTTCTGGAACGTGATCGTTAAAATTATTTGGCGGGTGCAGCAATAGCGCTCCATCCAGAAATAACCAGAGTGACATCTTGCTCCACCCGCCGGATTGCGTGTTTGCGAAGGTGCTTATTGAAGTGCAAGCGCGTTGACGTTCAACGCGAACAGCTCTTTGATAAGGTTCTCGATATTGACGCGGATAGCGCCCTCGTTCGCCAGCTTCAACCGCTCCGTGGCCATGAAGGCATCGCCGAAACCGGCTGTGTAGGGAACGGCAATCGTCTTCTTCAGGATTTCCTTCCGCGTAGCCCGTTC
The DNA here is from genome assembly GCA_043729515.1 of Herminiimonas sp. Lineage (GTDB taxonomy): Bacteria > Pseudomonadota > Gammaproteobacteria > Burkholderiales > Burkholderiaceae_D > JANXSS01. The sequence continues at coordinate 34,293 of JAYTLK010000054.1, read as the reverse complement.
GATGACCGTGTATTGCACCGATGCGGTGACGGTCATGCTCACGCCGACGAAGGGCTGATCAAGTTTTTCCATGTGCGCGACCAGGATGTATTTGCCAACCTGCTTGCCGTTGGAGAGTAGCCCGACATCGCGCAATGATGTCTCTAGCGCACGCTCGAATTCGCCGCTGGCGACATTCGACATCCACATGGGATTTGTTTCTTTGCCACCCGTGACTTCAGTGACAGCGACGTTGTCTCGCAGTGGCGTCTTGATGACACGCTGCGCGGGTTGGGCCTGCGCCACCATCTGTTCCATGCGGGCAGGGGTGGCGCAACCGGTCAAGAGGACGGCGAGGGAAATGGTTGCCAGAAAAAGCAGTTTCATCAAAAGGATTCCTTATCGAGTTCGAATTGTGCGAACCGGAAAAACCGGCTGGCGCATTTTGCATGTCAGGACTTTGCTTCCCCTGTCGACGCGGTGGACGGCATGACGGAAGCAGGACGGAACTCGCATTTCTTTTCGATCGAGGCCTGCTGGATGGCATCGTGCTGGCCTTTTAACGTGGCATATTCCGCCTCTTGCTGCTTGGTGCCGCCCAGAGCAAACAGGGCAGGCCAGAACAGCAATGCACCTGCCGCCATGATTGCCTTGTCGTTGGATGCTGCCTGGTCCAATCTCCCGCCGAGTTGCGATACCTTTGATTGCAGGCGCAGTGTTTCTGCATTGATCTGCTGGCAATCGTATCCCTGGTACTGCATCGGTGATGTGTAGGAACTGCTGATGTCCTTGCTGCCGGTTGCACACCCGGCCAGTGACATGGATGCCAGCGATGCGGAAAGGGTCAATGCCATTATTTTTTTCATGATGATTCCCTGGGATGTGAAAACACGAAGCGACGCCCGCTTCGTGAGCCAACAGCACCCTACCGGAAATGTTGCTTTTTGTTAATAACCTGTTCAAGGTAGCCGTACTCATGTCGGTGATTGCCGGCAGGATGATGTTGTTCGTGTGTGGGCCGACAGTTGGCAGTAATTCAGGCATGCGGATCAGGCCTGCAAAAAAGAATCAGTTAGCAACTCCCTGCCAATGGTGTGCATGTCTTGCCCCTTTTGTCCGCCACCGAGACGGAAATCGTTTGAATTGACGGAAATTAACAAGGGTGGCGTCAAACCAGGCTCGCAAAATCATGGCACGCTCAAATGTTTTTGCGAAATTAACATCTCGTATAGTGCACATCAGATTGTATTATGCATTTATGTCTTGTATGCTGGCTGTTATGGACATAATTGAATTAGGCGTTACCTTGAAGGCCGCCCGCCTTGCGAAAGGGATCTCTCAGGTGGACCTTTGTCAATCCACGCTATTGTCCCGATCGACCCTCTCGGCGTTCGAAAACGGTCGGATTGCTGAATTGGGGATTGGCAAGATCTTGCAGCTCTGTTCGGTGCTCGGGTTGCGTCTGACGATCGAGCATGAACTGCCGCGTCCGACGTTGATGCAACTGGTCAAGGAGCGTGCAGGCAAACCCCTTCCTTTTGCACCGGGAAGAAAGCGCGCGCCACGGCGGGCGAAGCCGCTGCCGGAGCAGCAATGATTCTGGTCTGGACAGGATCGCAAGGTGTGGCCGGCGCCCTCGACCGCAACGAGGGCACGTTTGTATTCACTTACGACCGGAACTGCTTGGACAGCGCGGCCGTCTCACTCACGATGCCGGTCACATTGCAAAGCTACGACTATTTGTCGCTGCACCCGATATTCCAGATGAACCTGCCAGAGGGGACGATGCTGCGGGCGATCGAAAATAGCTTGCGCAAGGTCATTCCCGAGCTGGACCAGTTTGCACTGCTGCGCTACGTGGGCGGGTCACAGATCGGCAGGCTGCGCTATTCAAATGATGCTGCCTTGACCGAAGTGCCGGCCCAGGATATCGAGGAGATCCTACGCGAGCGCGGTACTCTGGAGCTGAAGAAACACCTTTTCGATACGTTCCTGAGTTCATCCGGCGTGTCGGGCGTTCAGCCAAAAGTTCTGGTGCGCCAGAAAATCAGTGGGTCCGCTGCCGTCGACAAGTTGGCCGCCAGAGGTGCCACCCACCTGGTCAAGACGTTCAATCAGAACGACTATCCGGATCTGGCAACAAACGAATATTTCTGCATGCGCGCTGCACATCATTCGGGACTGCCGATCCCCGCAATGGAACTGTCTGACAATGGCCAGTTCCTGGTCATCGACCGGTTCGATCTGGCCGCTGACGGCACGTATTTGGGCTTCGAGGATTTCTGCGTGCTCTCGGCCTTGAATCCAGATCGGAAATACGATGCTTCTTATGAAGAATTGGCGAAGCGAATCAGCCAGTTCGTATCGCCGTCCTCAAGGATCGCGGCACTGAAGCAGTTTTTTACTTCGGTGACGTTGTCGTGCGCCGTCGTCAATGGCGATGCGCATCTCAAGAACTTCGGTGTTTTGTATCGGGACAGCGAGTCGCCGGTGATGTATTCACCAACTTATGACGTCGTGACGACGGCCGTCTACCAGCCTCTCGACACCATGGCTTTGACGTTGAACGGCTCGAAGCTGTTTCCGCGCTATCAGCAGCTGCTGAAGTTCGGCGTCATCGATTGCAAGATCCCGACACGGGAAGTCGATGCAATCATCGAGAAGGTCAGCGAAGGAGTCGCAAAAACGCGGACCGAGGTGGCACGCCACATGACCGAGTTTCCGGCATTCCGACAACTCGGTGAATCGATGCTGAACTGCTGGGCTACGGGCGTCGCCAAGATCAATGAGAAGGAGCCACCGGGCGCACGCGGAAAACATGCGGTGAAGCGCGCGTCCAACCTTTGGTAATACTTTGTGATCTTCTGCACGACTTTTTCCGGTCACTGCCAGCTGCCATCGCTTGACGGGGACGTGTACGCGCCCGTGCGGCATTCCCGCACTACCGGATTCCGGCATTTTTGAACAAGCACTACAGCGCAGCCAGATGCCGCGCCTGCCGTTGCGGCAGCGCCGCCGGCGTGGCCGGCGAGATCGTGCATTGCTGCGCCTGCGCCTTGTCGGCAGTATTTTTCGCCGCGACATGTGCCTGTTTCTGCACGCGTCCTGGCTGTGCAGAAAAATCAGCCGCCATCAGTTCGCGGATTGCCTCCGGGTCCCGGCCGCGCGCGGTCAGCCATTGCGTTACCAATGCAGCCAGGCGGTCGAGCGCGATACGGTGCGTGGCATCGGTCTGCGCAAACAGCCAGTCGGACAGATCGATGAAATTGGTGAAAGGCGTGACGCCCAGAATCAGCGGCAGGCAATGAGCGAAGCGACCAGAATTCGCCACCAGGTCCCAGTAGCGGGCGAAGCGCACCAGCCGCTGCATGTCGGCAAAACCGATCAACCGCGTGGCCAGGATCGTGTAGGGTGGCGCCGGATCGAACACCAGGCCCCATTGCTCGGTATGGCGAATGATCGGCGTGCCACGCAGCCGTTTCAGGATGCCGAACTGGATCTCGTGCGGACCGATCGCCACCAGCTTGTCGAAGCCGCAGGCGAAACTCTCGACGTCTTCGCCGGGCAGTCCGGCGATCAGGTCCACATGCAGATGCGCCTGTGAATGCGCCATCAGCCAGGCAATGTTCTCGGCTGCCTTGTCATTGTCCTGACGCCGGCTGACCAGCGCCTGCACTGCCGGATTGAAGCTCTGGATACCGATCTCGAACTGCAGCGTGCCCGCCGGAAAGCGCGTGATCGCTTCCTTCAACGCATCCGGCAAATGATCCGGCACGACTTCGAAATGCGCATACACCGGGTCGTCCGGATAAGCGGCCAGCTTGTCGAGAAAAAATTGCATCAGCTTCAAGCTGGTCTTGATGTTCAGATTGAACGTGCGGTCGACGAACTTGAAGAGCCGCGCGCCGCGTGCATGCAGCCGCTCCAGCTCGGCCAGGAAGCGGTCCACATCGAAGGGCCATGCTGTCTTGTCGAGCGCCGACAAACAGAATTCGCACTTGAACGGACAGCCGCGCGAGGCTTCCACATACAAGGTGCGATGCGCGATGTCGGCGTCGCTGTAGAGGTCGTAAGGCAGGACAAGTTCGGCCAGCGGCGGCTGCACCCCGGCCTGCACCTTCATCAAGGGCTGCGGGCCATTCAGGATCTGACGGCACAGCTGCACGAAGCTGACATCGCCCCAGCCGGTGATGACGTAATCGGCCAGCGCCACGATCGGCTGCGATGCCGTCTCGTGCGAGACTTCCGGCCCACCGAGCACGATCACCACGTCCGGCGCCACTTTCTTGAGCAGGGCGACCAGGCGCGTGGTTTCTTCCACATTCCAGATGTAGACGCCGAAGCCGATGATGCGGGGTTGGTGCGCCAGCAGTTTTTCCGCGAGGTCGGCGCTGCGGGCGCCGATGACGAACTCCAGCAGCCGGGTCTGCTCCTGCAGTTCGGCCATGTTGGCCAGCAAATAGCGCAGGCCAAGGGATGCATGCGCATAGCGGGCGTTGAGTGTCGACAGGATGATCGTCATCGGATCATGGCCTCGTATCGGCGTGCAGCATCACGGGTTCGCATCACAACTTCGCATTGAAACACCAGGCTTGCGCATCACGATTTCGCCAGTTCCTTCTCCTGCAGCGTCCGCCACATCACCTTGCCGGTGGCCGACTTCGGCAGCACATCGACGAATTCCACCAGTTTCGGCACCTTGTAGGCAGCCATCGTGTCATGTGCCCACAGCATGATCTGGTCGGCCGTGACCTCCACGCCGGGCTTTTTCACGATTACCGCCTTGACCGTCTCGCCGCGGTACGGATCGCGCGAGGCGATGATGCAGCATTCCTGGATCGCCGGATGCTGGTACATCATCGATTCGACTTCCGCCGGCCAGACCTTGAAGCCGCTGGCATTGATCATGCGCTTCAAGCGGTCAGTGAAAAAGAAGAAGCCTTCCTCGTCCATGTAGCCCAGGTCTCCCGAGCGGAAGAAGCGCTTGCCGTCGATCTGCATGAAGGCGTCGCGCGTCTTGCCGGGATCATTCCAGTAGCCTTCGAAGACCTGCGGCCCGGCCATGACGATTTCACCGGTTTCATTCGGCGGCAATTCTTCCAGCGTGGTCGGATCGATGATACGTGCATCGACATTGAATACCGGGATGCCGAGGCACTGCTGCTTGAGGCGCTGTGGCGGATTGGTATGGGTGGCGGCCATGGTTTCCGAAAGACCATAGCCTTCCATGTATTCCAGGCCGGTCAGGTCCATGAGTTTCTGGGCGATTGCCGCCGGCATCGCCGCGCCGCCACCCGAGACCCGCTTCAGGCTCGCGATGTCGTATTCCGCCAGACGCGGATTGGACAGGAAATCGATCATCATGGTCGGGATGCTGGTCCAGGCCGTGACCGCATAGCGGGTGATGAGCTGGCCGGCAACGTCGCGGTCCCAGCGCGGCAGGATCACGATCGATCCGCCGGAGAAGATCGGCGCATTCATGCTGACCTGCATGCCTGTCACATGAAAAAACGGCAGCACCGCAAAGGTCACGCTGTCGGGAACCACCGCCACCGACCAGGAGGGGCTGGCGACGGCGGTAAACATCAGCGAGCGATGGGTATGAATGCAGCCTTTCGGCTTGCCGGTGGTACCCGAGGTATAGGGCATGGCAGCCAGATCGGCACTGCCGGCCTGGTGCGGGCGTGGCAGGCGGGCAGCGGCCATGGCCTCGGCCCAGGTCACCACGCCGGGCTGGCTCGGCACGTCGCGCGGCGCACGGATGAAATCGGGCAGCGTCAGCGTGGTCGGCGCATCCAGATAGTCGGAATAGGTCGCCACGATCGCTTGCCGCAATCCGCCATGGCCGACCAGCGGCGCCAGACGCGCAAAGACTTCCTGGGAGGTGATGGCGACATTGGCGCCACTGTCGTCGATGTAATGGCGCAGCTCTTCGGTCATCAGCATCGGATTGACTGGCACCACCATTGCATCGGCGCGCAGGATGGCATAGAAGGCGATGATGAATTGCGGGCTGTTCTGCATGTTCAGCAAGACCCGATCGCCCCGCCCGACGCCGCAGACTTCCTGGAGATACCCTGCCAACGTCAGCACATGCGCATGCAGCTGGGCATAGGTCAGGATCGAGTCGTAGAAAATGATCGCGACCTTGTCCGGATAGCGCCGCGCCGAAATCTCCAGGTTCTCGTAGACACTTGTCTGGGGTGCGGTCAGGGTGGTTGGCAGGCCGGTCGGCCAGTGGGCATGATGGGTCGTGTTCATGATGTTCTCCGGATCGTTCTCGTGATGGCGTCAGGACGATCGAGCAGGCTGGCAGGGCGGTGCCGATACGGGTAGATGATCGCCGGCGGTCGTTTTGCCGCACGCCTATTATAGGGCGGAGACTGCATTGGCCGGCCGCCGGTTTCTTTGTCTGCTTCGCTCACCGGAAGCTAGTCCCGCGCCAGCCACGGATCGCTCTCCGGCTGCGGAAAGCGCGCAGTCATGAAGTCGACGAAGCTGCGCACCTTGGCGGCCAGCAGGCGGCGGCTCGGATACACCATCGTGATCGACAGCTGCCCCAGGTGATGCTCCGGCAGCAGGCGCACCATGCGCCCGGAACTGATATCGTCGCCGAGCGAATATGACAGGCAGATCGACACGCCCATGCCGGCAATCGTGCATTGGCGCAGCAGTGGGCCGTTGTTCGATACCAGGGTGCTGCGGATCGGCACGCTCAAAACGCCGTCCGGGCCTTCCACCGTCCAGTGGTTGCGGATCTGGTCGTGATCGAAGTTCAGGCAGTCATGCTCGGCCAGGTCCTGCGGACGCGTCGGCGTGCCGCGCCGCGCCAGATAGCTCGGCGCTGCGCAGAGCATGATCTCGGTCGAGCACAGCTTGCGGGCAATCAGGCTGGCATCGAACTTCTGCAGCCCGCTGTAGATGCCGACATCGAAGCCATCCTCCACCAGATCGACCGTGCGCTCCGAGAGCATGACGTCGAGCCGCACGTCCGGATGGGCCTGCGCATAGCCGGGCAGCAGGCGCGCCAGTTGGTACTGGCCGAAGCCCTGGTAGGCATACAGCCGTAAATTGCCGCTCGGCCGGCTGGAGGTGGAGGAGGCCACCGCATCGGCATCGTCCACCGCCTGCAGGATGCCGTGCAAGCGGTCCAGATAAACCTGGCCGCTTTCGGTGAGCGACAGGCGCCGGGTGGTGCGGTTCAGGAGACGGGTGCCCAGATGCGCTTCCAGTTCTGCCACATGGCGGGTGACCACCGCATTCGACAAATTCAATGCGGCGCCGGCCCGGGCGAAGCCGCCCTGCTCCACCACCTTGGCAAACACCCGCATCGATTGCAGTCGATCCATCGCTGACTCCTAAAACCCGATTATTCCATAAACAGGAATAATGCATTGCCGGGAATCGCCTTTTTTGTGTGGCGCGCAACGACTAGACTGCACTTCATCGATGAGGACATGCAGTCGTTCACTCACCGAGGCCGGAGTTGATTCGCCGCACATTGCGACAGTCGAATCCGGGTTCGCCAATCAACGCAAGGAGCACCATCATGAAAACCAAGAACAACATCGCCGCCCTGTCCACCATCCTGGCTTCGCTGCTGCTGTCCTCGGCCGTCGTTGCCGCACCACTGGCCGAGACCTATCCTGAGCCGGTCGTGCAAAGCGCCGCCGTCAAGACCCGCACCCAGGTCGTGCAGGAACTGGTGCAGGCCGAAGCTGCCGGCCAGTTGCCCGTGACCGAAGGAAACTACAACCAGTTCGGCACCAACCAGCGTTCGCAAGTGGCAGCCGCCAAGACCCGTGCGGAAGTCGTGGCTGAACTGATCCGGGCGCAGGCCGACGGTTCTTATGTCGCACCGAGCGAAGCCGAAGTGATCCCGACCACCCGCATCGCCGGCAGCAGCCGCACCCGCGCGGAAGTTCGTGCCGAAGCCGTCCAGTCGGCACAGGTCAATCGTTCGTACGCAGTGCGATTCTAAGCACGTCTCCCGCCGGTCCGCTGGCGATCGAGGCAAAAAAATCCGGCGCTTGATGGCCGGATTTTTTATTGTTTGGCGTCGAAGCGGTTGCTCTTGATCCAGCGCCGCGCTGCAGCGGCAATGGTGGCGGCGTGCATGGATGACGATACGCCGCTGCCCGTCAAGGCTGGCCGAGCAACTTGGTCTCGACCGGCAGTCCGGTGTCGTTGGCGGCCAATTGCGGGCTCGACAGCGTGGCTGTCGCATGATTCTGAATATGGTACTTCTCGATCAGGCGGTACAGCGTCACACGCGAAACGCCCAGCAGCAGCGCCGCGCGCGAAACCTGGTTGCGGGCCTGCGACAGCGCGCGCCGGATCATCACCTGTTCGGCCGCGGCCCGCGCATCTTCCAGGGTCATTATCCCGTCCGCTTCTGCGGGACGGTCGAAACCGAGATCTTCCGGCTGGAGGAAGCGTCCCTCGGCCATCACGGCAGCGCGTTGCACCCGGTTCACCAGCTCCCGCACATTGCCGGGCCAGGGATGCGAGAGCAGCGCATGCATCGCCGCTTTCGAAAAACCACGCAGGCTGCGGTTATGGACCCGCGCAAAGCGCGAAAAATAGTGCTGCGCGAGGTCCTCGATGTCAGCACCCCGGTCCGCCAGCCGCGGGATCGCCACGCATACCACGTTGATCCGGTAATACAGGTCCTCCCGGAAGCGGCGCTGGGCAACCGCATCCGCCAGATCGACGTGGGTTGCGGCCAGGACCCGCACATCGATGGCGATCGATTCGGTGGCGCCAACCCGCTCGATGGTTTTCTCCTGAAGAAAGCGCAACAGATTGACCTGCATGTCAAACGGCATGTCGCCGATCTCATCAAGAAAAAGCGTGCCGCCGTGGGCTGCCTCGATGCGCCCGATCTTGCGCTGGCTGGCGCCGGTGAAGGCGCCTTTTTCATGGCCGAACAATTCTGACTGGAACAGCTGCGGTGCGATGGCGCCGCAATTGACCGCCACGAACGGCCCCCGGCAACGCGCGGACTGCCGATGGATCGACAGCGCCGCCAGCTCCTTGCCGGTGCCGGAGGCGCCCGTGATCAACACCGATGCATCGGTGCGCGCGACCTTGCGCAACTGGTCGAACAGTTTTTGCATCTGCGGCGTCTTGCCGACCATGCCCGGCTCTTCTCCTGCTGCCGGATGGCGTGCCCTGGCATGCTGCTCCCGTACCGACGCCATGGCGCTCGCCTGCGTCAGGCAGGGTGACAGCACGCCGGGGCGCAATGGCCACGGCAGGAAGCTGCAGAGGACTTCGGCAATGCATTCCCGCACCGCCGGCAGGGGCAGAAGACTGCCGGCCACCAGACCGATCCAGACAGTGCCGGGCAGGTGCAGCAGCGGCAGGCACTGCGCAAGCTGCTCGGCATCACGTCCATGCTCCAGCAACAGCAATCCAACCCGGCTACCGCACGCATGCGCCTGGCGCACTGCCGCTGCCGATGGACAGGCGAGCAGCATGAATTCGCCGGCATCAGACAGAATCGATGGCAGCCCAAGTGGCATGCCCGGTATGACCGCACCTGCCCGGCCCGCCGGTTGCGCGCTGCCGGTGGCTGCACGGGGCCAGGATGGCTGCACCGAGAGGGCGTCGTCGCAAGCCAAGTCAGCGGGACGCATCAGGATGACTGGGTGGATACGTGCATCCGGAGCGGGCACAGGTGGCATGCGATCGATCCTCGGTGGTGTGCTGCCGTGCAACGCGGTGTTAAAAAAACAATGCGCAAAGCTTAGCGTCTTTCAAATCCCCGAACAATCTTGCATCGGCGGGAATCCCGTCAACCCTGTTGATTTTTGCGCGCTGTCAAATTTTCTTGGCAGTCATTCCGGAGGTTGGCGTGCGATCCCCCGCAAACCGCAGTCAGCGCGGCGACAGGGCGATCCGGCAACGCCAGAGGGTCTGTTGCGAGTCACGATATTTTCTTTCGAAAGGCGTGATCGGGGATACCGCATCGAATGCTTCGGTTGCCACCGGTACCCCGGTGAGCTGGCTCATGGCAGCAGCGCACTCGTCGATGTAGATGCGCCAGTTGCTGCGGCATTCAAGTTGCCCGCCGAGCGCGATGATCGTCGGAAACACCGGATGCGCCGGCCAGCGCCGGCCGACATGCCCGATCTTCGGCCAGGGGTTCGGATACAGCAGGTAGTGGCGCGCCAGGCGGATGCGCCCGGCATGCAGCAGGCGCCAATAGTCGACCAGGTTGGCGCGCACCAGCAGCAGGTTGGGCGGTGACGGTTGCGGCCAGTGCGTGGCGCGTGACAACCGGTCGGCCGACTGATCGACGCCGAGCACGAAATGATCCGGAAATTGCGTTGCGAGGTGATGAGTGGACAAACCGACGCCACAGCCGGCGTCAAGAATCAGCGGCCCGGCGCCACGCTCCTGCCAGATGGCAATGCTGGTGTCGAATGCCTGTTGGCTGTGCGCCGCGATCGGCTTGCGGAATGCGGTCGCCGCGTGACGTGCGACACGAACCGCAAGCTGGTCATGGATGCCGGTCTGACGACTGGCAATGGTGCGGGAATTGGCATGCATGGCCGCGAGTATAGCTTCGCGGTCAGATGGTTTCTCCGGCGCTGCCAGCGCCGAGGCAATGGATCAGTGGAAGACGACAGGCTGGCGCATTACGCCATCGTAATTGCCCAGGAACGCATCGACTTCTTCCTCGGTCGGCTCGCTGGCGATCAGGTCAACCACAGTCTTGCGGAATGCTTCGGCCCAATTGCCGCCGATGAAGATTTCCCGTTTGCCCGGCTTGTCCATGATTTCATAGCCGCCGAAACGCAGCGCTTCCTGGCCGTTGTCTGCGCCGAATTCCACCACACTGTACTGCTCGCTGTTGTAGATCAGGTTCATGCAGGTTCCTTGATGGGGTAATGCCCGATAGATTCGACTGACTCGATGACCAACGTGGCGCCCGGCGGTCACTTTTCAACCCATGGCGAGGAAATAAGCCGAGCTTGCCGCAGCCGCCGACGGTTCTACCTGTCCATTAACGACAGGTGGCGGGGAATATGTAGGGCGGAAGTGAAGTCGGGCAGGAATCAAGGCGCGGGGAATGTCGCCTTGGCATGACCAGCAGCTGCCGACTTAGCGCGCCTGAAGAGCAGGCTCGAGCGTGAGCAGGGCTACGTAAGGCGGATTGGAAAGAAATTGCTGCAGATGGGCCAGATGCGCGGCATTGAGCAGGCTTATGAAGAGAGCCGCCGGTGGGTGGCGCAGGATGCGATCGAGCGTCACGCGCATCACCAGGCCGCCGTCGCAATGCGGGCAGCTGGCAGCGATGGTAATCATGCGCAAGGGTGCGGCACGCGATGCCGGGTCGGAAAACACCAGCGCTCCAGGCAATGCGGCGCCGTCCTGCAGGCCCTCTGCAATGACGACGGTGGCCAGTCGCGGATCGAGCGCCGCCGCAATCAGGGCGGTGCGCTGCCCGGCAGTATCGCCGGTGACCAGCGTGCAGCGGGTCATCCGCCTCGTCTGGCCAGCTTGCCCGGCTCGACCCCGAGCTGCTTCAGTTTGCGATACAGGTGGGTACGTTCGAGACCGGTTCTTTCAGCGACGCGCGTCATGCTGCCGCCTTCCCGTACCAGGTGATGTTCGAAATAGGCGCGCTCGAAAGCGTCGCGTGCCTCCCGCAAGGGCAGCTCGAAAGACAATGTGAAGACCTTGCCTTCGATGGCAGGTGCGCCCGGCGTCGGATTGGCGGACGGTGGCAGACCGACATTGGAGACAACACCGAAACCCGGTTCGGCTGCATGCGCGACTTCGCTTACCGGCGGCACGGCGCGCGGATGAAATACGGTTGGCCGCGCCACTTCCTGGCCGCGTGACAACCCCTGCTGCACGGCTTTCAGCAGCTTTTGCATCGAGATCGGTTTTTCCAAAAAATTCAGTGCGCCGATGCGGGTCGCTTCGACCGCCGTGTCGATCGTTGCATGACCTGACATCATGATCACCGGCATGGTCAGCATGCCGTCGCGCTGCCACTCCTTCAACAGCGTCACGCCGTCGGTGTCCGGCATCCAGATATCGAGCAGCACCAGATCGGGAGCAGCGGCTTGGCGCACTTCACGCGCTTGCTGCGCGTTCTCGGCAGTTGACACGACGTGACCCTCGTCGCCCAGTATTTCCGAGAGCAGTTCCCGGATACCCATTTCATCATCAACGACCAAGATGTTCGCCATACGTTGCATCCCTTAAAGTGTGAACCGGTCATCGACGACGATATCGTCAGACCATTTTCTGCGAGCATCGTTGCAGGCAGCGCGTACCACGCCGGCCTGCGGACTGTCCGGCACCGTAATTACGCTCCATATGTTTCTGGAGCGCATTATTACGATGCATTTGCACGACAGTTAATTTGTTGCCGCTAACTTTAGCAGCAAAATTGAAATCATTGCACCCTCGCCTTCGGACTGGTTCTGGATATCGATGCGGCCGCCGTGTTCATCGACGATTTTCTTGACCATTGCAAGGCCAAGACCGGTGCCACGCGGCTTGGAGGTGACATACGGCTCGAAAGCGCGGGACAGGATCTTGGGTGCAAAGCCAGGTCCGTTGTCGCCGATCGCCAGCCGCACAGCAGTGCGGGTTTCGCCGTCCGAACTGCGATAGCGAATCTGCTCGGTGCGCACGTCGATGCGCGGCTCGGGAATGATGCCGGTCGGCGCCTGCCCGGCCGCCGATCCGGCCGCCGCTGCGGTTGCCAGCGCATGTTGGCGCTCGAGTGCCGCATCCTGTGCATTCTGCAGCAGGTTGTGGATCACCTGGCGCAACTGGGTTGCGTCGCCCATCACCAGCGGCAGGTCGTCGGCCAGCGCGGTGGTGATGATGTCGCGCTCGTCGTCGGCGATGTAGAGGCCGAGGATTTCGGCGATCAGCGCATTCAGGTTCAGGGGCGACAGGATTGCCGGTGGCGTCTTCGCATAGTCACGGAAATCGTCCACCATCTGCTTCATCGCATTGACCTGGTTGACGATGGTGGTCGTGCTCTTGTTGAGGATGGCGGCGTCGACTGGTCCCAGCTTGGCTTCCAGCTTCATCTGCATGCGCTCGGCCGAGAGCTGGATCGGCGTCAGCGGATTCTTGATCTCGTGGGCCAGGCGGCGCGCCACCTCGCCCCAGGCGATCGAGCGCTGTGCCGAAATCACTTCCGAGATGTCGTCGAACACCACTACATAACCGGTGCCGCTTTCGACCGGCAGGCGCGAGCCGCGCGCCAGCAGCGCTATGTCGGCATCGGTTTCGCTTACCGAGGGATTGGCGGCAATGGCAGCGGTGCTGCGCGGGATCTCGATCTGGCGCTGCCAGTGACGTTGCCCGGTCTCGCTGCCGACTGCCGCCGACTGTGCATTCTGGCTCGAGAAAGCGCCGGTGATGACGCCGGCGAAACCCTGCAGGCCGTCGATGTCGGACAGCGCCGTGCCCATGTGCGGCGCGAAATCATGATGCAGGATGCGCTCGACCGAATCGTTGCAGGTAACCAGCCGGAACTGGCTGTCGAGCACCATGACGCCGGCCGACATGTTGGCCAGCACCGACTCCAGATAGGCCTTGGCGTTCTCGAGCTCGCTGCGATTGCGTTCGACGGCGTCGCGCGCATCGAACAGCTGGTGCGTCATGTTGTTGAAGGATTGCATCAAGGTGCCGAGTTCGTCGGAACTGGTCACGCCCGGACGCGGCGACAGGTCGCCTTCGGCCACCGCCTTGGTGCCTTCGGCCAGCATCAACAGTGGTTGCGCCAGATCTGTTGCGATGATGAAGGCGCTGGCGATTGCGCCGAAGATCGCCAGCAGCAGCGTCAGTGTCAACGTCACCAGATAGATCTTGCGCAGGCCGGTGCGGGCGATGGAACGTTCCTGGTACTCGCTGTAGGCCGCGCGCAATGCTTCGGCATTGGTGGCCAGGCTGGTCGGCACCGGCTGGAGGAACTGCAGGTAGCGGGATTCGTTTTGCAGCGTCAGTGCATCGGCCAGCGCTGCGGCCGGGGCCGGTACTGCCACCACGACCCGCAGCCGCAGGCCGCCGGCATCGCTCTCGCTGGCCGACTCGATGCCGGTGAAGCCACGGCTGCCGCGTGCCTGGCGCAGCATTGCCGTGGTCGGCTGGTCGGGCACCAGTTGTCCGAGCCGGGTGCCGATGCTGGCCAGGACTGCGCCATTGCTGTTGAAGACGGTTGCTTCCAGGGTCGGCCCGCTCTCGCGCAGGTGCGACAGTTGCGTGATCAGGGTCGCGTCCGACAGGTCCGACAATTCCAGCGCGGTACTGCGGGCCTTGGCGGCCAGGTCGGTGAGCGAGGAATCAAGCGCGGTGCGGCCCAGGTTCAGGCCGGCCTCGAGCGCCGACTCGACCCGGACATCGAACCACGATTCGATCGAGCGCGAGACGAACTGGACCGACACCGTGTAGATCACCGCGCCCGGCAGGATGCCGATGATGGCGAACAGCAGCACCAGTCGTGCCGTCAGCCGGGTGCCGAACACGCCGCGCTGGTAGCGCTTGTAGAGCCGCACCAGCAGCATGGCCACCAGCATCAGCAGGGCCACCGCAGCCAGCGCATTGAGGCCGAAGAGCCACGGATAATGGCGATCGAAGGAGGCGGAGTTTTCCGAGGCCGAGGCGAGCAGGAACAGCAGGATGCTGACGACCGCCGCCCCGACCACGAACACGTAGCGCAGCCAGCGTCTCACACTGGCACGCTGTCGGTTCGGTGCGGCGGGGGACGGCAGATTGCAACGGCGGACGATGCCGGCATCACCTAGTCAGCCTTGAAATAAAAATTGCGCCAGTCCGAAGAAAGTCGCCAGTCGCTGTTGTTGAGCGCATTGACCTGGAACGGCTTGGGCAGATATTCGAGGTTCAGGCGCATGCGCGTGCTGACCATGTAGGTTTCGCCGATCTTCATCGTGCCACGCTCGGCGACCACCCAGCGGCTCGGACGCCGCACCAGTGACATCGCATCCTCGAAGCTCGGAAAACTTTGCTGCACGCTGCCGGCGACGCCGGCGCGATACTGCCGCGTCAGCACGTTGTATTCGATGCGGATGGTGTGCGAGGCATTGATCGTGGTCTCATCGAACCAATACCAGCGCGGACGCCGGATCTCGATGTCGGTGGTGAAATGCAGTGGGATGCCGCGCGTGAGCGCTTCTTCGAGATTGTGATTCAGATCGAAACCGAAGGTGGCCGAAAGCCGGTAGCCTTCTTCCGAACTCTCCAGATGCGCCTGGACGACGTCAATGCCATCGGCTGCCAGCGCCATCGCCGGGGCCAGTGCCGCCACCAGGAACAACGTCGCCAGCCACCAGCGCACCTGCAGAAGGAAAAGTCGTCGCGTCACTGGGGCCAAGACGGAGACGAACCCGTCGTAAAGTTGGTCGGGATGATGTGCGGCAGCGCGCCTGGTGCAGAGTTTGCGGGCACGCCGGACGTTTCGCCAACCGCCAGGTGCGCTGTAGCATCATCCGGCGCCAGATTTCTGGAACAGCGCGTAAAACAGGCCGTCATGGTCTTCCGGCATGTCGGGACGTTTTACTCCAGGCAACAATTGCCCCGGGGCGGGCAACCGGCGCGCGCCGTGGCGCTGGGCAAAGGCAGCGGCTTGTCCTTCGGATTCCTGCGGCCAGACCGAGCATGTCACGAACAACAATTTACCATCGGGAACTAGCATCTGCCAAAGGTTGTCGAGAATTTGGGCTGAAAGTGTTGCCAGTTGCGCAGAGTCTGACTTGCGGCGCAGCCACCGGATATCCGGATGGCGCCGCACGATGCCCGAGGCAGTGCAGGGAACATCGGCCAGGATGCGATCAAAGCCCTTCCCGTCCCACCAGTTCGGGCTGGCGGCGTCGCCATGCACGAGCCGCGCGCTGGCGCCCAGACGCTCCAGGTTGTCGGTGATTCGGATCATGCGTTGTACGTCGTTGTCCAGCGATGTCAGCGCGATCGCCGCTGTTTCAAGCAGATGCCCGGACTTGCCGCCCGGCGCAGCGCATGCGTCCAGCACCCGCATGCCGTCGCGCAGATCCAGCAGTGCGGCAGCCAGTTGAGCGCCGGCATCCTGAACCGATACCTCTCCCGCCGCGAATCCGGGTATCCGGCCGACGGGCAGCGGCGTGTCCAGGCGGATGGCATCGGCGCCGATACGGCGTGCGGGGATGCCGGCCTCGCCGAGCCGTGCGAGGTAGTCCGCAACATTCGTTCGGCGACGATTCACCCGCAGGCTCAACGGCGGCGCCTGATTGCCGGCTGCCAGGATCGCTTCCCATTGCGCGGGATACGCCGCCCGGGTCATGTCGATCCACCAGGCCGGATAATTCCAACGCGCGGCCGGCAGGGCCAGCACTGCCTGCAGGTGCTCCACCCGTTCGCGCAGAAAGCGCCGCAGCACTGCATTGACCATTCCCTTGGCATGCGCCATGTCCGGATCGGACGCGGCCGCCGTCACGGCCTGGTCCACCACGGCATGGTCGCTGTAGGCGGGCGGGCCGTTGCCTGCCGGCTCGGAGAGCAGGCCCAGGCTCACGCACAACAGGCCATGCAGCACCGGTGGCGCGGGAGCGCGGGTGGTCAGGCGCGCGATCAGCGCATCGGCACGACCCAGCGTGCGCATGGCGCGGTAGCTCAGGTCCTGGATCGCACCGCGTGCCTGCGCCGGCAAGGCAGCATCCTGCGCAAAGACGAGACCCAATGCTTGCGGCAGGGCGACCCCGGCGCGCACCCGGCTCACGGCCTGCGCAGCACCGTGCAGCGCGAACGCCAGCGAATCGTGTTTCGGAAAGTCTTGTGTCGACATGGAAGAAGCGACGTCCGTCAGACGCCCCACATCACATCATGATTGCCCAGATGCGCAGCCTTCAGCATTTCGAGCAGCGGATAGGCGCGGGTGGCGAAGCTGACGAACTGCATCTTTTCATGCTCATGATCGTCGCCGTCGGCGCCGTGATGCGCAGCGACGTCGCGCGCCATTTCTTCCGAGGGATGGTGCGCCCTGCTGCCGGCGATCTCGGCTTCGAGCACGGCCACCGCATTGCCCGACTCGGCTGCCGTGATGACGCCGCGCCTGGCATCCTTGTCGAGCAACGCAAGAATGCGTTTTGCATGCTCTTCATACATCAGCACGTCGGCAGCAGCTTTGGATTTGAAAGTGATCAGCATCGGTTTGTCCTTGAAGTTCGATTGCAATGGTTGGTCGATTTGATTGAATGGATCATCGATCAGAATATAGGAAAGCGCAGAGTCCGATGGCAGCGCGGGCGTACTTGAGCCGGTAAAAATTGATTTTAAAAAATTTCTCCGGTGACACGGGCCGTGCCCGGTCTGCCGTTCCACCCATTTCACCGTCTGGCCAGCCCGTCTATTCCAGCGCGAACGAGGTCAGGAAGGTATCGATTGCTTCTGGCCGCATCGATCTTGCCGGGCCGATGACCATCACCTGGTAGACCCGCCGTTCGCGGGCAATGAACCGCGCATGCAGCATGCTGGCCTTGGGCGCCAGCGTGCCGGATGAGCCGGGTGTGCCTGGCGCGGCCGGCGTGCCCGACCCGGCCGGGCCGGCGTCGACATCGATGCGTTGGCCGCCTGGATCGGCCACATTCTTTTCCTGCAGGACGACACCGCCGATATTGCGCACCATCGTCTCCTTCATCACGGCAAGCGCCGCGCGGGCCTGGTCGGCAGAGGCGAGTTCGGCGGTGCCGACGGCAAAAGTGACATGATCGACCTCGGCGGCAGTCATGGTCATGCTGGCCATGATGCCGCCGAGGTTGACGGTGCGGGTCATGTTGGACGGTTTTGCCGGCAGCAGCACGCTGAACGGCGCACCGGCGCCACGAACCGTGCGCCAGTCGTAGGTCGGCGTGCAGGCGGCGAGCAGCGAGATCGTGATGCCCAGAGTGGCAGCGGCGGCGCCGGTTCCTCCAGGGCGGGAGAGGACGTCGATGCAACCGATGCGGAAGGCGCTGGCAGGCCGGCGCAGCCGCGAACCGGGAGCAGCCGGACGCTTGCTCATGCCGATCTCAACTTGCGGCCGGTCCGCACATGGACCCAGACCAACAACGGCAGGACGACGCCAGCCACCCAGTGCGCGCCCGACCACAGCGGGCGGCTCTCTTCACCGGCCAGGTAATACAGGCCGTAGCCGGTCAGCGTGAGCCACGCCAGGAGGCCGAGCATGCTCCAGCCGGCGGCGACATTGCGCTGCGCAGCCAGCGCCCGCCGCACATGGATCTGCAGCAAACTGCCGACCCACCACAGGGCAGCCATGGCGGCCGCTCCGTGCAGCTTCATCGACCAGGGTTCGAACGGATGGATCGTCGGCCCGAATTCGCCCGCCCGCCGCAGAAAGAAATGCGCCGCGAGCCAGGCCAGACCGCTGGCCAGCAGCACGCCGAAGACGCCGTAGAAGCCGCGCCGCTGCCATGACGGCAGGCGCAGGCCGAGAGCGGTGCGGGCGCGCTGGGGAGAATGCAGGCTTTGTCTGGAAATGCGCATGGCGTGATTATAGTGGCAAGACAGAGCGGGTAATGCCCGGCAGGTGCGGCTGGAGCAGCCGGAGCAGCTAGAGCACGAACGCGGTGGCGTCGAAACGGGCCAGCACAGGATGCCGCGGGTCGACACTGGCTATGATCGGCTTGGTCAGGCCATCGGCCAGCATGCAGGTGGGCGCCATGACGGAAACACTGCGCCCGTGCAGGACCGGGCGGCCGGTCCTGGTGTCGACCAGTGCGCAGGTATCGACGCCGTCGACCTGACGACGGGAAAAATAACCGGCGGAGGTGGCCAGGGCGCAGTCCTGCAGCTGCAGCATGCGGCCGGCGCGGCGTGGCGCATCCGGATCGCGGATGGCGACCAACATGCCCGGCGCGCCCCAGGTACGCAGGTCGCCGCCGGCGTTGACGATCCCGGCCGTCACGCCGGCCGCCTGAAGGGTGTCGACCGCCTGGTCGACTGCATAGCCCTTGGCAATGCCGCCGAGGTCGATGGCGCCCTCGCGCAGTCTGATCACGCGATTGTCCTCCGCGACGGCCAGGACTACCATGCTCCCGCCGGTTGCATCTGCGGCAGCACCGTTGCCGACGACCGGCAGCTGACCCCACGCCATCAGCGCATCGGCACAGGCGATGTCGAACAGGCCGCCGCTGGCTTCCTGCAGCAACAGCGCGCAGCGCAGCACGCGCGCGGTATGGGCATCGACCCGGCAATCTTTTCCTGTTGCCAGCTGATTGATCAAGCCGACATCGCTCGCGGCATCATGAAAACTCATCAGCCGGTGCACCAAACCCACCACGGCGAATGCCGCATCGATGGCACGCGCCGCCATCACCACGTCGTCATCGGGCGCAGTGATCGTGATGTCGACCAGCGTGCCCAACCAGGGCTGGGCGCGGCGGATCACGCCGGCTTCAGCGCGACCTGGGCCACGGCGGCAATGCGGCGCACGCCGTCGGTGACATGGGTGCAGGACAAGGTGGCGCCACTGATGTTGGCAATGCCGTCGCCGACGGCAAGCCCGGCCTGCGCCGTCTTGCCGGCGAACTGGCGCCGCCAGGCCGGGCTGCGGATCTCGAAGCCGTGGCTTTCGCGGTAGGACAGAATTTCGACCTGCTGCACCACTGCCTGCGGCGAGAGCGCCACCGCATAGCCGATCAGTTCGTATTTGCCGACCACGTCGTCGACCACCACATGGCCCAGCAAGGTGCTGTCGCGGTAAGCGGCAAACACCCGCCATCCGACCGAGCGCGCCGGCAGGCCGGCCAGTTTTTCCACCGCATGCATCTGCTCGGTGCTCAACTGCAGGCCGGCGTCCTTGAAGGCCGTGGCGTCCGGAAACAGCACGCGCTGCGCCTGTTCGACCGACAGATATTGGGTCGCGAACGCCGGCGCCACCATTCCTGCCGCAACGCCTGCCGTGAGCACCAGTACCGGTTGCATTGCATGAAAACGCAGATTCATCATGAGCAATCCATCCTGCGACTAGAACGCATAGCCAAGCCCGAGATTGATCCGGTCGCGGCTGCTGTCCTCGGAAAATTTCTGATAATCGGCTTTCACCACCACGCCTTCGCCAACTCGCAGATTGGCACCCACGGTCACGACTTTTTCAGCCGGACCGGTCGTCGCATCGACGCCAGCCGGCAAGCCTGCAAAACCTTGCGCCGTGTTGAACCGCTCGTAGCGCGCGAATGGCGAAAGCGTGTAATCGCCCGATTGCCAGAGGCGGTAAGCAGCCTGCGTGTACCAACCGGAAAACGACGAGGGGATCGGATTCGGATTGCCGGCCGAAATCAGGTTCAGGCCGCCTGCGTTGCTGATGGTGCCGCGCGCATACAGGGCCGACAAATCCCACGGGCCGGGCGTATAACGCGCATGCAGATCCCACAGGCTTACCCGAGCATTGTTGCCGGCAAAATCGGCCGTGCCATGGCCTGCCTTGCCGGAGAAGACGAATCCGCCCAGCAGCAGGCCAGGCACGCCGCGCCAGTTCAGCGCGCCATGGACTGCCAGGTCTCGTGACTTGGCCAGTTGACCTTCCTGGTGGATGCTGCCTAATGGAGACTCACGGCCGTCGGCGGAGGCGGCGTCCCACTTCGTCAGATCGAAGCCGGTGGTGAGACCGATGTCCCAGGACAGGCCGTTGTCGAGCGTCGACGACAGGCCGACGCCGACTTCGCGCCAGGTGGTCGGGATGATCGCGGTCTCGACGAAATTGCGCTCGACACCGTAGAAGGCGGTCGGTTCGTGGTTCGTGTTCAAGAGACCGGCCGGTATCAGAAACAGGCCGCCGCGTGCGCGCAGGCCGTTGTCGAATTCCCGTTCGATGTAAGCCTGCTCGATGGCCACCTCGCCGCGGTCGGTGGCCGAGGTCACGGCATGTTCCCATTCGAATTCGGTGACGAGTTTGGTTTTTTCATCGAACCGGTGCGAAATCCCGAGCACGACACGCCGCACATCGGCTTGCGCCGCGCTGGCATTCTTGGTCGGGCGGTTGTAATTGACTTCGCCATAGCCGCCGATGACGGTCTGCTGCGGCCGTGGTTCGGCGGCTGCCACCGGCACCGGTACGGCGGTGGTGGCGATCGGCGCAGTGCTGGTGGTGGCGCCGGGTGCTGGCGCGGCCGCGGCCGCGGCCGCTGGCATGGATGCAGCGGCTTGCTGGCGGCGGTCGACGGCATCGGTCTTTTGTTTCGTTGCCGCCAATTCGGCCTTCACGCTCTGCAGTTCGGCAGCAAGCTGGTCGAGGCGGCGCATCAGGTCGGCCTCGCTGGCGGCGGCGAAGGCCGGAACGGCGCAAAGTGCAGCCAGGAGCGCCTGATGCAGGCGGCGTGGTGGTGTCGGTCGGATCAATGTCATGTCGGGGTCCTGTCGGTGCGGGAATGGTGCGGGTCAGAAAACAGTCGGAAAATCATCGGTAAAAAAAGCAGCAATCAATCGGTGGATGATCGTTGCGTGAGTCGTTGTTTCACGGTGCGCGGTAGCCATCGCTGAGCGTGCCAAGAAAACGGACGACGTCGTCAATTTCTGCCGCATTCAACGCCGGTACATCGCCTGGCTTGCGGTTGTAGGGCACTTCAGTCATGTTGACATTGGCGTGCAGCGAAGACGGCAGGTCATCGAACTTCTGCACGCTGCCGTCGGCGCCCACCGGATACCATTCCTCGGGATTGGTATCGCGCCGAACATAGAACGCGACCACGTCGTGCAGATGGGTGAAGCGCCCGTTATGAAAGAACACGCGCCTGGTGGCGACGTTGCGCAGGGTCGGCACCTTGAAGGCACCGCACAGGTCGCGGCGGGTGGCCAGGTCGGTACGGTCGGGTCCGCACAGGCCGAGATCGAAGTAAGCCGGATCACGATTGACCGTCAGCGTCGGATTGCGCGGCACGCCAAGGTTGTCGTAACTGAAGTCGGTAAACAGCGGCGCGCCGCCGTCGACGCCCTTGGCGCTGGCATGGCAGGCGGCGCAGTTGCCTTTGCTCGGGTTGTTGAACAGCGCAAGTCCGCGCAGTTCCGCCGGATCGAGCACGGCCTTGCCAGCGATGAAGCGGTCGTATTTGGAATCGAAGGGGTGGAATGCCGGATCTTCATTCTGATACAGCTGCAGCGACAGCAGCACCCGGTCGAAGGCGCTGGCGGCATCATCGAAGATGGCGGCGCCGAACACTGCCCGGAATTGCTCCGCGTAGGGCGCCGTGCGCAACCGGGCGACGACGCTGGCGCCATCCGCATTCGCCATTTCGTGGGCTGCCAGAAATGGCCGTTGCGCCTGCTCGGCCAGAGTCTGCGCCCGGCCGTCGCGGTTGAAGCCGCCGCGCGGGCTGCCGTCAGCAGCCAGGATAAAACGTGGCGTCAGGTTCAGATAGCGCAAGGAAGGCGCTGCACGATTGCCCTGAAAGGTCAATTCCGTCCCACCGAGCTGAGCGGCCAGATCGTTTGATGGGGCATGCGCATTGTCCGGGTCGTGGCAGCTGGCACAGGCCAATCGGCCCGAGGCCGACAGGCTGCGATCGCGAAAGACCAGTTTGCCAAGCGCAGCGGCCGGCGACAGGATCGGGGCCGGCGCGTCGCTCACGACCTCGGCGCTGCCGGCCACGGTGTTATTGAAGATGCTTGCCAGCGCACCTGTCGACGCTGCCTGGCCGGCGGCGGAAACAGGCGCGTTGCCTGTGCCGCCGCCGCCGCATCCAGCCATCCCCACGCTGAAGGTCAGACCGAGCAACAGCGCAGGCCACAGGCATTTGCCTTCCCGGCAAAAAGCTTCATCTGAAAAAACCGGGAGCAAGGCAGCAAACATCATCGACATCGGATACGATCGGCTAAATCTTAATGAGAATGATTATAATTTAGAATTGGACGAAATTCAATCGCGTTGTGACGCGTCGATGCTTTGCTGCGGGATGGTGGTGGGGATGTGCAATTGCGACAAGGCGGCAATGCGGAAATGCAACCCGCTGTATTTCTGCGCAAGGTTGCGCCGTGTCCCGCGGCTGTTTATTGCGCGAGCAGGGCGCGCCGGTACTGGATCGCTTCGGCAACATGCACGGCGCTGACACCGTCGCTGTCGGCCAGGTCGGCGATCGTGCGGGCCACTTTCAAGACCCGGTGATAGGCCCGTGCAGACCAGTTCAGGCGTTGCATCGTCTGCCGCAAGATGTCGTCACCGGCGGCATCCGGACGGCAGAAACGGTCGATGCCGGCAGTCGACAGCAGGTGGTTCGGTTGCCGTTGCCGGAGCATTTGACGCTGGCGTGCCCACGTGACCCGATCGGCGATCTGCGCCGATGCATCGCCGGTTGGCGCCGCTTGCAATTCCGCATGGGCCAGCGCCCCGACCTGAATCTGAAGATCGATCCGGTCGAGCAGTGGCCCTGAGATTTTGCCTTGATAGCGGGCGATGCTGTCGGCACTGCAGCGGCAGCGGTTGGCCGGATGACCCAGGTAGCCGCAGGGACAGGGATTCATCGCCGCCACCAGTTGAAAGCGCGCCGGAAAATCCGCCTGGCGGGCGGCACGGGAAATCGTGATCCGGCCCGATTCGAGGGGCTCGCGCAGCACTTCCAGCACCCGCCGGTCGAATTCCGGCAATTCATCGAGAAACAACACGCCGCAATGCGCCAGCGAGATTTCCCCCGGACGCGGCGTGCCGCCACCGCCGACCAGCGCGACGCCCGAAGCAGTGTGATGCGGTGCCCGGAACGGCCGTTGTTTCCAGCGGCTGGCATCGAAACCACTGGTCAGCGACTGCACCGCTGCCGATTCGAGCGCTTCTTCCTCCGACATCGGTGGCAGGATGCCCGCGAAACGCGCAGCGAGCATCGACTTCCCGGTGCCGGGCGGGCCGACCATCAGGATGCTGTGCCCGCCGGCAGCCGCTACCTCGAGCGCGCGTTTCGCTTGCGCCTGCCCCTTGACGTCGACGAAGTCCGGCGCTGCCATCGTGCCGACTGGCCGCACCGCGGGCGCAACATGCCGGGCAAGCCGCGCCTCCGGATCCAGCGCAGCAAAATGGGCGAACACCTGCCGCAGCGAGTCGGCCGGATGGATGGCCGCATCGGTGACGAGTGCCGCTTCGGCCGCGTTCGTCCGTGGCAAGATGAAGTGGCTGGCCCGCGCGGCTGAAGCAGCGTCGGCTGGCATGCCGCCCCGGCCCGCGCGATGCATGGCAAAGGTCATTGCGAGCGCACCGCGCACCGGGCGCAGTTCGCCTGACAGCGAGAGTTCGCCGGCGAATTCATACGCGTGCAATTCGGTGTCCGGCATCTGTCCCGAGGCGGCCAGGATGCCGAGGGCAATCGGCAGATCGAAACGGCCGGATTCCTTCGGCAGGTCGGCCGGCGCCAGGTTGACCGTGATGCGCCGGGCCGGGAATTCGAAGCCGCTGTTTTGCAATGCGGCGCGCACCCGATCCTTCGATTCCTTTACTTCGGTGTCTGGCAGCCCGACGATCGTGAAGGCCGGCAGGCCGTTTGCCAGATGCACCTCCACCGTGACTTCGGGCGCCTCCATGCCCGCCAGGGCACGGCTCTTCAGGACTGCCAGGCTCACCGAAGTCGTCGCATTCAGAGTCCCGTGGGCGTCTGGCGTGCGGCTTCGAGCGCGGCAAGCTTCAACTCCAGCGCTTCAAGCCGGGCACGGGTGGTTGCCAGCACCT
Organism: Herminiimonas sp.; assembly: GCA_043729515.1. Classification (GTDB taxonomy): domain Bacteria; phylum Pseudomonadota; class Gammaproteobacteria; order Burkholderiales; family Burkholderiaceae_D; genus JANXSS01. Next base: position 9,644 of record JAYTLK010000054.1, on the reverse strand, counting down.
GTGCCTGGACGTCGAATTCCTCGCGCGTGACGAGATCGAGTTTCGAAAAGCCTTGGCTCATCATTGCTTTGACATTTTTCTCGATGTCCTTGGCTGGGGAATTTTCCAGCGCATGATTGATTTTTGCCTGCATGTCGCTAAAAAAGTTTGGCGTATTCATTGTGTGGCTCTCCGCATGACGACCGCCTTCTTCCATCCTTCACCATTCAAGTGCGACACTTCAAGCTGCGCGCCAACTTGGTGCGCCCAAGTGATTTACAAGTGACAGACAATGAAAACCGTCTTGATAAAGGATTAAAAAGTTAGCAATCTTTTAATTGATTGGCTGGCATGAGTCCTGCTCATGTATCTCCGAGGTTACATCATTGAACGAACCGGCGAGAAACCTCGGAAAGAGGTGCCGGCAGGAACCGCGCAATGATTCGCACGGTAGCTGGGTTCGACGACCGGAAAAGTCAAGCGGGTCGGGCAAACAAGTGCAGGCAAACAGGATCAGGCATACAAGGTCAGGCAACATTTCCGCCGACTCGACGTGTCCGTACGGACCATCAGGAAATTTCGACGAAGCCGTATCGTAGATGGTCGGCCGGCCTGCTTATTGCCCGGCCTCAAAAAATATGCGGCACGCCATTGCGCTTGAAAAGGATGCGGTGTCGGGCAGCGAACAAGAACACAGGCATGACCGGTGTAGTGGTGTTTAACAGCGTAACTTTTTAATCGAGGGCAGCATGAAACTGATCTCTGCAATCATCAAGCCATTCAAGCTCGACGAAGTACGGGAGGCCCTGTCTGCGATCGGCGTGCAGGGCATTACCGTTACCGAGGTCAAGGGTTTCGGGCGTCAGAAGGGCCACACCGAGTTATACCGCGGTGCGGAATACGTGGTCGATTTCCTGCCAAAGACCAAGGTCGAGGCAGCCGTCGACGACAGCATCGTCGAGCGGGCGATCGAGGCGATCGAAACTGCCGCCCGCACCGGCAAGATCGGGGACGGCAAGATCTTCGTCTATGAATTGCAACAGGTCGTACGCATCCGTACCGGCGAAACCGGCAACGACGCTCTTTAAGGGGATGAACATGAAAAAACACCTGACCAATCTGCTGGCCGCCGGCGCGCTGTTGTTCGCCGTCAGCGCAGTCCAGCCGGCGTTTGCCGCCGATGCGCCAGCGCCGAAAGCCGAGGCCACCGCGCCAGCCGGCATGCCGGCCGCGGATACCCCTGCAGCGCCCGCTGCTGCGACTTCGGCGCCTGCAGCGGCCGCGACCGCACCGGCGGCGGCTGCCGCTCCTGCAACTGCGCCAGCTGCTGCAGCCGGCGCCCCTGCCGCCCCCGCGGCCGCTGCGCCGGTGCCCAACAAGGGCGACACCGCCTGGATGCTGATCGCCACGGCGCTCGTGATCCTGATGACGATCCCTGGTCTGGCCTTGTTCTACGGCGGCCTGGTCCGCTCCAAGAACATGCTGTCGATCCTGATGCAGGTCTTCATGATCTTCGCCGTGATCGTGGTTCTCTGGTGCGTCTATGGCTATTCGATCGCCTTCACCGAAGGCAATGCCTTCTTCGGCAAGTTCGATCGCCTGATGTTGAACGGCATCTGGGATCCGGCCAAGGGCAGCTTCGCCACCGCCGCCACATTCAGCAAGGGCGTCGTCATTCCCGAGTATGTCTACGTGGTGTTCCAGGCGACGTTTGCTGCGATCACCTGCGGCCTGATCGTCGGCGCCTTTGCCGAACGCGCCAAGTTTGCAGCGGTCCTGGCTTTCATCGTGCTGTGGTTCACCTTCTCCTACCTGCCGATTGCCCACATGGTCTGGTTCTGGCCTGGTCCGGACGGCATCAAGGATGCGGCGACGCTGGCATCCGAATCTGCCAAGGGCGGCTGGTTGTGGCAGAAAGGCGCGCTGGACTTCGCCGGCGGCACCGTGGTGCACATCAATGCGGCAGTCGCTGGTCTGGTCGGCGCCTATGTGATCGGCAAGCGGGTCGGCTACGGCAAGGAATCGATGGCGCCGCACTCGCTGACCATGACCATGATCGGCGCATCGCTGCTGTGGGTCGGCTGGTTCGGTTTCAACGCCGGTTCGGCGCTGGAAGCCGGTGACGTCGCTGCGCTGGCCTTTGTCAACACGCTGCTGGCAACGGCTGCTGCGACCATGTCGTGGGTGTTCGGCGAGTGGATGGCAAAAGGCAAGCCGTCGATGCTCGGTGGCGCCTCCGGTGCGGTTGCTGGCCTGGTTGCCATCACTCCGGCCTGCGGGTATGTCGGCCCGATGGGCGCGCTGGTGATCGGTCTCCTGGCTGGCGTGATCTGCTTGTGGGGTGTGAATGGCTTGAAACGCCTGCTGGGCGCCGATGATTCGCTGGATGTGTTCGGTGTACACGGCGTCGGTGGCGTGCTGGGCGCGCTGTTGACCGGCGTGTTCGCTTCGCCATCGCTCGGCGGCCAGGGCATCTATGACTATGTCGCCAACAAGATGAGCCCGGATTATTCGATTTCCGGCCAGGTGTGGATCCAGTTCCAGGGCGTGCTGACGACCATCGTCTGGTCCGGCATCGTGTCACTGATCGCCTACAAGCTGGTCGACATGGTGATCGGCATGCGCGTGGCCGAAGAAGAAGAGCGCGAAGGCCTCGACATCTCCAGCCACGGCGAGTCGGCATACCATTCCTGATCTGCCGGCGTAACCTACAACTTCCCCAAAGTTGTCTCTCCTGTTCGCGCAAGCGGACATTGAAGGCGCCTCCAGCGAGGCGCCTTTTTTCATGTGGACTGCGCCCAGCAGACTTTAAATGAGCGACATTGCCTCAAAGTAAGCTCTTGATGGAAGCAGCGGTGATCATCTTGCGCCCGCGTGTAACGGCGGCCTTGCGGAAATAGTCGGCCAACATGTCGAATGCGTGCTCCCGACCGGCGTCTGGCAGGGATTACCGTTAGAATCTCGGCACTTCGATGTCGCTCTGGCGTCGCAGCCTGCATTGACGACATCAACAGCAACAATTGCATTCCCCTGCATTCCCCTGCATTTAACTGCACCTCACCCGCCGTATTCGCATTTTTAAAGGTTTGTCATGGTTCCGCATCTCGTCACCGCCCTGAACGGCCCGCTCCTCGACCTCGAAAAGAAAGTGCTGGCCGCTACCCCGGCCATCGAGCGCTGGTTCCGCCTCGAGTGGCAGGAACACACGCCGCCGTTTTATTGCTCGGTCGATCTGCGCAATGCCGGCTTCAAGCTGGCGCCGGTCGACACCAATCTGTTCCCGGGCGGCTTCAACAACCTGTCGCCGGAGATGCTGCCGCTGGCGGTGCAGGCCGCCATGGCCGCCATCGAAAAATATTGTCCGGATGCAAAGAACCTGTTGCTGGTGCCGCAACAGGATGCCGACAACGGTTTTTACCTGCAAAACGTCGCACGCCTGATGCAGATTTTCCGCCAGACCGGCCTGAATGTGCGCCTGGGTTCGCTCTCCAAGGACATTCGCGTGCCGACCCCGATCGAACTGCCCGACGGCAGCACCCTGATGCTGGAGCCGATGGTACGCTCGCAGAATGGCCGGCGCCTGGGCCTGAAGAATTTCGATCCTTGCACCATTCTGCTCAACAACGACCTGGCCGCCGGTATTCCGGCCATCTTCGACGACTTGCAGGAGCAAAATCTGCTGCCACCGTTGCACGCCGGCTGGGCGATGCGGCGCCAGAGCAGCCATTTTGCCGCCTATGATGAAGTGGTGAAAAAATTCGCCAAGTTGCTCGACGTCGATCCCTGGATGTTGAATCCCTACTTCGCCAAGTGCAGCGCGGTCAATTTCAACGATCACACCGGCGAGGAGCAGCTGGCCACCACGGTCGACCAGGTGCTGGCGAAAATCCGCAAGAAATACAAGGAATACGGCATCAAGGAAGCACCGTTCGTCGCCCTCAAGGCCGACGCCGGCAATTACGACGTCGGCATGCTGACGATTCACGACGCGGCCGAATTGAAGGGTCTGAGCGCGGCCCAGCGCGAGCGCATGACGGTGGGCAGCGAGGGCCTGGAAACGAGCGACGTGATCGTGCAGGAGGGCGTGCCGACCTTCGAGCACATCAACGAATCGGTGGCCGAGCCGGTGGTCTACATGATCGACCGCTATGTGGTCGGCGGTTTCTACCGGGTCCATGCAGAGCGCGCCGCCGATGAAAACCTGAAGGCCCCGGGCGCACATTACGTGCCGCTGGCGTTTGCCCAACAGCATGCGCTGCCGGACCTGAAGGCAAAGCCGGGTACGGCCGCGCCCAATCGTTTCTACATGTACGGTGTCGTGGCGCGCCTGGCCCTGTTGGCCGCCTCGCTGGAAATGGAAAAGACCGATCCGAATCCCGAAGTGTATTGATGTGAAGTTCGTTCATGCCTACCAGTCACCCCAATGAAAATCGCCTTCTGCGCTGATCCCCTCGCCGGCTTCAAGACCTGCAAGGACTCCACCTACGCCATGATGGTGGAGGCGGCCCGGCGCGGCCATGAAGTCCATGCCTTCGAGCAGAAGGACATGGCGATCGAGTCCGGCACTGTAGTGGCCAATGTGGCCCGGATCATGATCACGGACGCCACCGGCACCCAGCCGCACTGGCATGACGCGCTCGGGTCCGTGGCGCAGCCGCTGTCTGCCTTCGATGCGGTGGTCATGCGCAAGGACCCGCCGTTCGACATGGAATACGTCTACGCCACCTATCTGCTGGAGCTGGCCGAGAACCAGGGCGCGCGGGTGTTCAACCGGCCGGCTGCAGTGCGCAGCAACAACGAGAAACTGGCGATCACCCAGTTCCCGCAATTCATCGCGCCGACACTGGTCACCAGCGACGAGGCCCGCATCCGCGCCTTCCATGCCGTGCATCGCGACATCATCTTGAAACCCCTGGATGGCATGGGTGGCGCCGGTATCTTCCGGGTCCGGGACGACGGCATGAACCTGGGCGCGATCATCGAGGGCCTGACCCTGCACGGCCGTGCCACCATCATGGTCCAGCGCTTCATCCCCGACATCGCCCAGGGTGACAAGCGGGTGCTGATCATCGGCGGCCAGGTGGTGCCGTTCTGCCTGGCGCGCATTCCGCAGGGCGGCGAGGTGCGTGGCAACCTGGCGGCCGGTGGTCTGGGGGTGGCGCAGCCGATCGGCGCGCGGGACCGCGAGATCGCCGAGACGCTGGCGCCGATCCTTTCTGCGCGCGGATTGCTGCTGGTCGGGCTGGATGTGATCGGCAGCTTCATGACGGAAATTAACGTCACCAGTCCGACCTGTTTTCAGGAAATCACGCGACAGACCGGCTTTGATGTGCCGGCCATGTTCATTGATGCGCTCGAGAAAGCAGTCTGATCCGCTAGAATAGGTTGTTCAGGTTGAAATGAATCGTATGGTGGGAATCCTGTTGTTGACACATGCGCCGCTCGGCCAGGCTTTTCTGGAAGCGGCCGCGCATGTCTTTCGGGCGCGTCCGGAGCGCCTGGTGGCGGTCGACGTGCGGGCCGACCAGGATACGGCCGAAGTGCGCGCGCTGGCCAGCCAGGCCATTGCCGTCATCGATGACGGTTCGGGCGTGCTGGTGATCACCGATGTCATGGGCGGCACGCCATCGAACTGCACGCTGTCGCTGTGTCAGCCCGGACATGTGGAAGTAATTGCCGGCATCAGCCTGCCGATGCTGCTGCGGGCATTGACCTACCGTCACGATACGCTCGACGTGGTGGTGGAAATGGCGCTCTCGGGCGGCCAGAACGGCGCCGTGCGGGTCGACAACCGAGTACGTCTGTCTCCTAACTAGCGAAAACATGATCGAACAAGACATCGAAATCATCAACAAGCTCGGTCTGCATGCACGGGCATCGGCCAAGCTGACCCAGCTGGCCGCGAAATTCCAGAGTGATGTCTGGATGACCCGCAACAAGCGCCGGGTAAATGCGAAATCGATCATGGGCGTCATGATGCTGGCCGCCGGCAAGGGGGCGAAGGTTACCCTGGAGATCGAAGGCGTCGACGAACAGGCTTGTTTTGATGCGATAGTCGAGTTGATCAACAATAAGTTCGGCGAGGGCGAGTAAGCCCCGGCCGATGTCGATGGCATCCTTCACCCTCCATGGCATTCCGGTTTCACGCGGCATCGCGATCGGGCGCGCGCACCTGCTGACGCCGGCCGCCCTCGACGTCAAGCATTACCTGATCGAGGAAGAGCAGGTTGAGGCTGAAGTCGGACGGCTGCAGGATGCGCTGGCCACGGTGCACCGTGAACTGCAGGCCATCTGGAACGGCCTGCCGAAGGATTCGCCGGCCGAACTGGGCGCCTTCATCGACGTTCACGTCCTGATTCTGTCGGACCCGACGATTTCCGAAACACCGCTCGACATCATCCGCAACCGGCACTACAACGCAGAATGGGCGCTGGTGACGCAGATCGATGAACTCTCGGCCCAGTTCGACGAGATCGGCGACATCTATTTGCGGGAACGCAAGGCCGACATCCAGCAGGTCGGCGAACGGGTACTGAAGGTTCTCACCGGCACCGCGAGCACCTTGCCGCATCTGGCCGGCAGCAGCGCCAGCGCCAACCTGATCGTGGTGGCGCATGACATCTCGCCGGCCGACATGCTGCAGTTTCGCGACCGCGCCTTTTCCGGATTCGTCACTGACCTGGGCGGCCAGAACTCGCACACCGCGATCGTCGCCCGCAGCCTCGACATTCCGGCAGCCGTCGGCATGTTCAATGCCTCGGCCCTGATCGCGCAGGACGACTGGGTCATCATCGACGGCGACGCCGGCGTGGTGATCGTCGACCCCGGCGCGCTGGTGCTGGAGCAGTACCGCGAGCGCCAGGGCCGCCAGCAGCGTGACCGCAAGAAGCTCGGCAAGCTGAAAAAAACCCCGGCCATTACCCGCGACGGCACGCCGATCACGCTGCTGGCCAACATCGAGTTTCCCGACGATTGCGCCGCGGCGCTCGAGGGCGGCGCCAATGGCGTCGGCCTGTTCCGCTCCGAGTTCCTGTTCATGAACCGCGCCGGCAAGGGCAACCGGCTGCCCTCCGAGGAAGAACAATTCGAGTCGTACCGCAGCGCGGTGGTGGCGATGAAGGGCCGGCCGGTGACGATCCGTACCCTCGACATCGGCGCCGACAAGCCGCTCGACATGGCCGAGCAGACAGCCCTGAATCCGGCACTCGGCCTGCGGGCGATCCGCTATTGCCTGTCCGAGCCGCAAATGTTTCTGGCGCAGTTGCGGGCGATCCTGCGGGCCTCGGCCTTCGGTCCGATCAAGTTGCTGATTCCGATGCTGGCGCACGCCTTCGAAATCGACCAGACCCTGGCCATGATCGCGCAGGCAAAGGCGCAGCTGACGGATGCGCGCAAGAATTTCGATCCCGCCATGCAGATCGGCGCCATGATCGAGATTCCGGCGGCCGCCCTGACGCTGCCGCTGTTCATCCGGCGTCTCGATTTCCTGTCGATCGGCACCAACGACCTGATCCAGTACACGCTGGCCATCGACCGCGTCGATCATGAAGTCGCGCATCTCTATAGCCCGTTGCATCCGGCAATCCTGTATTTGCTGTCATCCATCATCAGCATGGGCGCCAAGGCCGGCGTGCCGGTGTCGGTCTGCGGCGAGATGGCGGGCGACACGCATTTGACGAGGCTCTTGCTGGGCATGGGGCTGCGGGAATTCTCGATGCATCCGGCTCAGTTGTTGGCGGTGAAGCAGGAAATCCTGGCCAGCGACCTCACCATCCTGACGCCGCAAACCAAAAAAATCCTGCGCACCATGGAACCGGCGGCAATCAACGACGCCGTCGAACACTTGCGCACGATGTAGAATTCTCGCGCTGCGCGCGGCTTCCGCATGCACGACCGCACGACGCGGCCTCCATCCACGGTGTGAAACATACCTGCGCTGATTTCGCCCGTAACTTTTGCCAGAACCTGCTTTCGGAACCCCATGTCTTCCATCGGAATCGTTACACCGCAGTCGATGCATTTTGCCGCGCCGCTGGCCTTGCAAAGCGGCGCATCGATTGCCGGCTATCAGCTGATGTACGAGACCTACGGCAGCCTGAATGCGGCGCGCTCGAATGCGGTGCTGGTATGTCATGCATTGAATGCGTCGCACCATGTGGCCGGGCGGCATGCGGCCACCGACAAGAACGCCGGCTGGTGGGACAACATGGTCGGCCCCGGCAAGCCGCTCGACACCGACCGCTTCTTCATCATCGGCGTCAACAACCTCGGGTCCTGCTTTGGCTCGACCGGCCCGATGCATGCCGATCCGGCCACCGGCAAACCGTATGGCGCACATTTTCCGGTGGTCACCGTCGAGGATTGGGTACAGGCGCAGGCCCGGCTGGCGGATGCGCTCGGCATCACGCAGTTCGCAGCCGTCATGGGCGGGTCGCTGGGCGGCATGCAGGCGCTGGCCTGGAGCATCCTCTTCCCCGAGCGGCTGCGCCATTGCATCGTGATCGCTTCCACGCCGACCCTGTCGGCCCAGAACATCGCCTTCAACGACGTGGCCCGCCAGGCGATCCTGACCGATCCGGATTTCCACGGCGGCGATTTCTATGCCCATGGCGTGGTGCCGAAGAACGGCCTGCGGGTGGCGCGCATGGTCGGCCACATCACCTATCTGTCGGACGACGACATGGCGGCAAAGTTTGGCCGCGGGCTGCGCTCCGGCGCCTATCAGTTCGACTTCGGCATCGATTTCGAGATCGAATCCTACCTGCGCTACCAGGGCGACAAGTTTTCCGAATACTTCGATGCCAACACCTACCTGCTGATCACGAAGGCGCTCGATTATTTCGATCCGGCGCGGGCTTTCGATGGTGATCTGTCGCGGGCGCTGGCCGGAACTCAGGCGCAATTCCTGGTGGTGTCGTTTTCCACCGACTGGCGTTTCGCGCCGGCGCGCAGCCGCGAGATCGTGCAAGCGCTGGTCAACAACCGCCGGCGCGTGACCTATGCGGAAATCGACGCGCCGCACGGGCATGACGCTTTCCTGCTCGACGACGCGCGTTACATGAACACGGTGCGCGCCTATTACGACCGGATCTGGGCCGAACTGCAGGCGCCTGCGGTACTGGCACGCGGCGCTGCGCTGGAGCTCGCATGAATTTCAGCGAACTGATCCGGCTGCGGCCGGACCTGGCCTTCATCGCGCACTGGATCGCGCCAGGCTCGCAGGTGCTCGACCTCGGCTGCGGCGATGGCGTGATGCTCGACTATCTGCAGACCGACAAGCAGTGCCTCGGCTATGGCATCGAGATCGACGATCATCAGATACCGAAGTGCATCGGGCGCGGCGTGCAGGTGATCCAGCAGGATCTGGAGGCCGGCCTGGCGATGTTCGCCGATGGCAGCTTCGACACCGTCATGTGCCTGTCGGCCCTGCAGATGATGAAGAATGTCGAAGGCGTCTTGCGCGACATCGCCCGGGTGGGGCGAGAGGCAATCGTCTCGTTTCCGAATTTTGCCTACTGGCCGCACAGAGTGGCACTGCTGGGCGGACGCATGCCGGTCTCGAAAAGCCTGCCATACGCCTGGTACGACACACCCAACCTGCGCTGCGCGACGATCCATGATTTCGAGGCGCTGGCCAACGAGGTCGGGTTGGACGTGCTGGAATG
>JAYTLK010000053.1:0-32638 GCA_043729515.1 Herminiimonas sp. | reverse complement strand
CCATTGGTGTTACCAATAGTGAAATTACCATTGAAGTTACCAGTTCCGTAATACACGCCGGGCGGCGCAATGTTGCCATACGGTGCAGCCTGGGCGGGCGCTACTGCGCCGATCATTCCCAAAACAGTAAGAGTTGCAGCCAATTTCATTGCTTTGATCATTACATCCTCCTGAACACATCTCGATCGGCGCCGTTGTGGGAAGGGCATCCTTCACACTGGCTTTTCTTGGTAGGGAAAAATGACTTACCAAATATCGAGAGAGCAAGTTTCTTGCCAGAAGTCAATTATTGAATCAAATCAATGTCTTAGTGGCAATGTAACTTACTGTATCTGGAGGGATGTAAGAATTCCCGACGAGGCACCTGCCCTGTGCCGGGCAGGCACAGCCTGGAGTAAAACCGTGCGCGCCTGGTTACAGGAACTTGGTCCCGATCCACCAGGCAATTGCCGCCACAAATGCCGATGCCGGAATCGTGAAGATCCAGGCCCAGACGATGTTGCCCGCCACACCCCAGCGCACCGCCGTGACTTTGCGCGCCGAGCCGACGCCGACGATGGCGCCGGTAATCGTGTGCGTGGTGGAGACCGGTATGCCAAGCCAGGTGGCGGTGAACAGCGTGATCGCACCGCCCGTCTCGGCGCAGAAACCGCCGACCGGGCGCAGCTTGGTAATGCGCTGCCCCATGGTCTTGACGATGCGCCAGCCGCCGAACAAGGTACCCATGCTGATGGCGCTGTAGCAGCTGATGATGACCCAGATCGGCAGGCCATCCTGCGCGCCGATGCTGCCGGAGGCGATCAGCAGCATCCAGATGATGCCCATCGTCTTTTGCGCGTCGTTGCCGCCGTGGCCGAGGCTGTACATCGACGCTGATACCAGCTGCATGCGCCTGAACCATTTGTCGACCCGGCGCGGCGTCGAGCGCACGAAAATCCAGGACACCAGGATCATCATGATCGATCCGAAGATGAAACCGAGCAGTGGCGACAGCACGATGAAGGCGATCGTCTTCAACAAGCCTGCCTCGATCAGCGAGCCGGTGCCGGCCTTGGCCACTGCCGCGCCGACCAGGCCGCCGATCAGGGCGTGCGAGGACGACGAAGGAATGCCGTAATACCAGGTCACGAGATTCCAGAAGATCGCGCCGATCAATGCGCCGAAGACGACGTAATGGTCGACCACATGCGGATCGATGGTGCCCTTGCCGACGGTAGCGGCGACTTTCAGCTGGAACACGAGGATCGCGATGAAGTTGAAGGCAGCCGCCAGTGCGACTGCCGCCTGCGGCTTCAACACGCCGGTCGAGACGACGGTGGCAATTGCATTGGCTGCATCATGAAAACCGTTCATGAAGTCGAACAGCAGCGCAAGCGCAATCAGAAAGGCCAGGGTGTAGAGACTGATGTGCAGGGTTTGCATGGGCGGTCTGGTAGTTGATATGGTGCTGGCGCGGGCTGCGCTGCGGCATGGCGCGCCGTGCAGTGCCGACGCCGGGAACCCCGCGCGCAAGCAAAGGAGAGAGCCGAGCCGGCGTCGCGCCGCTGCAGCGCAACTGCCCGCTTATGCAATCGATCAGGCGTTCTCGACGATGATGCCTTCGATGATGTTGGCGACATCCTCGCAGCGGTCGGTGACCGTTTCCAGGATCTCGTAGATCGCTTTGAGCTTGATGAGGTTGCGCACATCCGGTTCATCCCGGAACAGCTTCGACATCGCCGCGCGCATGACATGGTCGGCATCCGACTCAAGCCGGTCGATCTCGGCGCAGATGCCGAGGATTTCTTCCGAATTGTCCATGTTGTGCAGCAACGCGACGCCCGCGCGGACTTTCTCGGTACAGGCCAGGCACAGCTCGGCCAGGCGCTTGGCTTCCGGCGTGATGGCCTTGATGTCGTAGAGGGAAATCGTCTGCGCCGCATCTTCCATCAGATCGAGGATGTCGTCCATCCGGGTGATCAGCTGGTGAATGTCGTCGCGGTCGAGCGGCGTGATGAAGGTCTTGTGCAGCATATCGAGCGTGGCATGCGTGACGCGGTCGGCCTGTTTTTCGATGCTTTCGATCGCATGCACGCGTTTTTCGAGATCGTCGAAATTCGTCATCAGCGCGACCATCTCCTTGGCGCCCTTGACGCACAGATCGGCATGCTGGTTGAATTGCTCGAAGAATTTGCCTTCGGTCGGCATCAGACGTCCAAACATGATTTCCCTTCTTGCGTGGTCAATCGCCCTGATAGAGCGCGGCGCCACCGGTGTAATTGTCGAATTTCGTGTATTGACCGTGGAAGGTCAGGCGCACGCTGCCAATCGGGCCGTTGCGCTGTTTGCCGACGATGATCTCGGCCGTGCCCTTGTCCTGCGAATCGGGGTTGTAGACTTCGTCGCGATAGATGAACAGGATCACGTCGGCATCCTGCTCGATGGCGCCCGACTCGCGCAGGTCCGACATCACCGGCCGCTTGTTGGGCCGCTGTTCAAGCGACCGGTTCAACTGCGACAAGGCAATCACCGGACAATTCAATTCCTTTGCCAGGGCTTTCAGGCTGCGCGAGATCTCGGAAATTTCAGTGGCCCGGTTTTCGCCACTGGAGTTGGCCGACATCAGCTGCAGATAGTCGATGATGATCAGGCCCAGCTTGCCGCACTGGCGCGATAGCCGCCGCGATCGGGCGCGCAGCTCGATCGAATTCAAGGCCGGGGTTTCGTCGATGTAGAGCTGCGCATCATTCATCTTCTGGATCGCATGCGTCAGGCGCGGCCAATCCTCGTCGGCCAGGCGGCCGGTGCGCAGGCGATGCTGGTCGAGCCGACCGACCGAGCCCAGCATGCGCATGGCCAGCTGGGTGCCGCCCATTTCCATCGAAAACACTGCCACCGGCAACCCGCTCTCGATGGCGACATGCTCGCCGATGTTGATCGAAAACGCGGTCTTGCCCATCGATGGACGACCGGCCACGATGACCAGGTCGCCCGGCTGCAGGCCGGAGGTCATGCGATCGAGATCGGCGAAACCGGTCGGCACACCAGTGATGTCGTTCTGCCCTTCACGGTTATAGAGTTCGTCGATGCGTTCGACGACTTGCGTCAGCAATGGCTGGATCTCCTGGAACCCCTGGGCGCCACGCGAACCTTCTTCGGCGATGGCGAAGATCTTCGACTCCGCTTCGTCAAGCATTTGCTTGACTTCCTTGCCCTGTGGATTGAAGGCCTGACCCGAGATCTCATCCGAGACCGTGATCAGCTTGCGCAAAACGCCGCGGTCACGGACGATTTCAGCGTAGCGACGGATATTGGCGGCCGACGGCGTGTTTTGCGCCAGGGCATTCAGATAGCTCAGGCCACCGACCTCCTCCGCCTTGCCGGTGCTGCCGAGGGACTCGAAGACCGTGATCACGTCAGCCGGCCGGGAGCTGTTGATCAGCTTGACGATGTGCTGAAAGATGATCCGGTGGTCGTACCGGTAAAAATCATCCTGATGGACGAAATCGGCGATCCGATCCCATGCAGCATTGTCGAGCAACAATCCGCCCAGCACCGATTGTTCGGCTTCGATCGAATGAGGCGGTACGCGAAGCGAGTCGAGCTGGGGGTCGGAGCGGGTATTCATGGGCGCGATTATAACCGTTCGATACCACCCGAGCCGTTGCTGAATTGAATTTTATCCACACCATAAAAGCGTGTTTCGTGCTACGGAATTTGCGCGTGCGGGCTGACGGAAATCCTCGTCCGAGGCCGAGTAAGCCTCGCACCGCAACGCTATCTTGCGTTTGCTCCGGCCATGAAAAAAGCCGGGAGGAAGAACCGACCCGGCTTTTTGGAAGGCATGCACCGCAATGGATGCGGTGCTGACGCAGCGATGCCTGCTCAGGCGTGCTCGCCCAGCACCGCCACCGTGACGTCGACCACGACATCGGTATGCAATGCGACCGAGACCGGATGGTCGCCCGTTGTCTTCAAGGGACCGGTCGGCATGCGCACCTGCGCCTTGTCAATCGGGAAGCCTTGCTTGGTCAGCGCAGCAGCGATGTCGGCATTGGTGACCGAACCGAACAACCGGCCATCGACACCGGCTTTTTGCGCGATCTGAACCGTCAGGCCAGCCAGCTTCTCGCCTTGTTTCTGCGATTCGGCCAGCTTGGCGGCAGCCGCTTTTTCGAGCTCAGCGCGTTTGCCTTCGAATTCTGCAACCGCGTTGGTGGTGGCGCGACGGGCCATTTTTTGCGGGATCAGGAAGTTACGTGCGTAACCGTCCTTCACACGCACGACTTCGCCCAGGTTACCCAGATTGACGACTTTATCTAACAGAATGACTTGCATGTTTTTCTCCTGGCGTCGTCAATTAAGCGGTGTGCAGATCGGTGTACGGCAGCAGCGCAAGAAAACGAGCGCGCTTGATGGCAGTGTCAACCTGGCGCTGATAGTGCGCCTTGGTGCCTGTCAGGCGGGCTGGCATGATCTTGCCGTTTTCCTGAACGAAATCCTTCAGCGTGTCGACGTCCTTGTAATCGACCTGCTCGACGTGCGCTGCCGTGAAGCGGCAGAATTTCTTGCGCTTGAAAAGCGGATTTTGTTGCTTGCGTTTTTCTTTGAGCTTGAGCTTGTTCTTGTCGAACTTTTTACCGAATGCCATGTGGGACTCCTGATGGATATTGTCTGAATGAGTGGGTCGAAACGTATTGCCGCGTTGCGTCAGTTGGTGCCGTTGGCTGGAGCATCCTGGAAATCCGCTATGTGGAAAACCAGACCCCTGCTGTTGCGATTCCTGCGTGCCAGAAAACCGGTGAAGTAAAACTGCCCGGCCAGTGCCGCCTTGTCGAACCGTCCGGCGATTTCGCCTGCGGCCAGCGCGACGATTTCGAATTCGACGGTTCGCGCGATCCCGGCTTCCATCTGCTGCGACTGATGCAGCAATCTTGCCGACACCATCGGTATGCCTGCCGGTGTGAACCGCAGAATTTCCCGTTCGGTGATGGAGGCCACGAACTGCAACTGGTTTTGTCCTGCCGCACCGACCGGTGCAGCAGTAACTGGGGACTGATTCACCCGCCTGCTTTCATGCTGCTGGAAAGACGCACTCAGGCCGCTGGCGCCTCGGAACGATGGCTCTTGACTGCGTCTTCCTTGGCCACCGCCTTCATCATCGGCGACGGTGTGGATTCCGCTTTCTTCAGCTTCACGGTCAGGTGACGCAACACGGCGTCGTTGAACTTGAAGCCGGTTTCAATTTCATTCAGGGTTTCGCCATCACATTCGATGTTCATGCAGACATAGTGTGCCTTGGCGAGCTTCTGGATCATGTAGGCCATCTGACGACGACCCCAGTCTTCGACCCGATGTACCTTGCCACCACGGGTGGCGACGGTCGTCTTGTAGCGCTCGATCATCGCGGGCACTTGCTCGCTTTGATCGGGATGGACGATGAATACGATTTCATAATGACGCATGCAGACTCCTTATGGACGTTGAAACAAATGCCCACCCCGGCGTCAAGACGGGTGTGGGAAGAGGAAAGCCGAATAGTATAACGCGCGCTCGTGAAAAACTCAACGCATTCAATCGGTTGCCTCGGTTTTCCGTGTTTTCGGCGCACGGCTTGGGACCAGCGAAGAGGGTAGCGAAGATATTTCGGAGGCATCAAAAACCATGTGCGACACCATTGCTTGGCCTGGCGCAATCGAAAAACCTTGCACTCTGCGAAAGACTGTATAAAAATACAGGCTGTCCATATAAACAGCCAATGTAATGTTGGCGACGACCACGACATGATCAAACTGACCGCTCGCCAGGAACAGATTCTGTGCTTGATTCGGGACGCCATCGACAATACCGGTTTTCCGCCGACCCGGGCCGAGATCGCGCGGGAACTCGGATTCCGTTCGGCCAATGCCGCCGAAGAGCATTTGCAGGCACTGGCGCGCAAGGGCGCGATCGATCTGACACCTGGCACGTCGCGCGGAATCCGGCTACGCGACGGGGCGGGAAACCTGGAGCGGCAGGTTTCGCCACCGATCGCCCTGCCCCATCCGTCGATGATGCAGATCAGTTTGCCGTTGATCGGCCGGGTCGCCGCCGGTTCGCCGATCCTGGCGCAGGAACATGTGGAAGCGACCTACAACGTCGATCGATCGCTTTTTTCAGCGATTCCGGACTTCCTGTTGAAGGTGCGTGGTCTGTCGATGCGCGATGCCGGCATTCTCGACGGCGATCTGCTGGCAGTAAAGAAAACCGATCAGGCGCGCAATGGCCAGATCATCGTGGCGCGGCTGGGCGACGATGTGACGGTCAAGCGCTACCGCAAGACCGGCTCCTTGATCGAGCTGCTGCCGGAGAATCCGGATTTCCAACCGATTCGCGTTGATCCGGAAAAAGACGATTTTGCGCTTGAGGGTCTGGCCGTTGGTTTGATGCGCGCCTGGGGATAGGGTGTCCTGACGGGCCAGTTGCGCCGGTCGTCGATGTCATCGGGGACAAGCTGATTGCCGACCCGGCGTCACACTGGCGTGTCGCCGGTCGCGGCAAAAGCGCCCGGATCGGGAATCAGGTGGTGTGCGTCTTTTGCATCTGCCGTGCGATGCCACGCAGAATGTTGACTTCTTCCGTTTCCAGTCCGGTGCGGGCAAACAGGCTGCGCAAGCGCGCCATCAGGCGACGTGGATTGTCCGGATCGAGGAATGCGATGTGCACCAGAGCCTGCTCCAGGTGGGCATACATTGCCTCGACTTGCGCCGCGGTGGCCAGATCATCCCGGACCGTTTCAGATTGCGCAGGGCCGGCCATTGTTTCCGTGCCGCATTCATACGCCAGGATCTGCACCGCCTGCGCCAGGTTGAGCGAGGAATACGCCGGATTGGCGGGAATGTTAATCAGCACATTGCACATCTGGACAATGTCATTTGGCAGACCGGCGCGCTCGTTGCCGAAAACCAGTGCCGGATGCAGTGTGCGCGCATCGGCGTGGTGGGCAGCCAGGGTGACCGCCAGGGCGCGGGGCGTCAGGACGGGTGGTGAAAACTCCCGCAGGCGGGCCGATACCGCCGCCGTGTAATTGCAGCCTTCCAGTGCTTCGCCGATCGTCTCGACGATGCGCGCTGCCTGCAGGATGTCTTGTGCTCCGCTGGCAAAGGCAATTGCTTCGGGCGCCTGTCGCACGTCCGGGTCTTTCGGACGGACCAGCACCAGTGCCGAAAATCCCATGGTCTTGATTGCCCGCGCGGCAGCGCCGACGTTGCCGGCACGGCTGGTCTCGACCAGGACGAACCGCAGCCTACGCGCCGAGGTCAGGCAATCACCGGTACTGGATTTCGGCAGAGTCATTTAAAATAGGGTCCTTGCGCGGCATCGGCGCAGTTGCAGCGGACCGCCACCGGTCGGCGCAACGACGCCCGATCTGGCCGCATCGCTCATTGACATCATTTTATCGGAAACCGAATGCATCCCATGCTGAACACGGCGGTGAAGGCTGCCCGTCGCGCCGCCACGATCATCAATCGTGCCTCCTTCGATCTCGACCGCATCAAGGTCGACGAAAAGAGCCCGAACGACTTCGTGACCGAAGTCGATCGCGCGGCCGAACAGGCGATCATCGACGTTCTCAAGCAAGCCTATCCGGATCATGCGTTTCTGGGAGAAGAATCCGGCGCTTCGGCCAACTTCAGCGATGAACATGAGCACGTGTGGATCATCGATCCGCTCGATGGCACCACCAACTTCATTCACGGCTTTCCGCAATACTGCGTCTCGCTGGCGCTCCAGCATCGCGGACAGATCACCCAGGCGGTGGTCTATGATCCGAGCCGCAACGACTTGTTCACCGCGACCAAAGGTGCTGGCGCCTATCTGAACGACAAGCGGATCCGGGTCAGCCGGCGCGACCGCCTGGCGGAGGCCCTGATTGGCACCGGCTTCCCGTTTCGGGACATGACCGTGCTTGAAAATTACATCGACATGTTCCGCGTGATGTCGCCGCGTTGCGCTGGCCTGCGCCGGCCTGGATCGGCTGCGCTCGATCTGGCGTATGTCGCCGCTGGCCGGCTGGACGGATTCTTCGAGAAGGGGCTGCGGCCCTGGGACATGGCGGCCGGCGCGCTGCTGGTGACGGAGGCCGGTGGCATCATGGGTACTTTTGCCGGTGAGTCTGACTACCTGTACAAGGGCGACGTGATCGCGGGCACGCCGAAGGTCTTCGGACAGATGATCACGGTGCTGGGCCCGTTCGCCTGAAGCGCTCGCCAGGCATGTGCGTCTGGCCGGCGCACTGCCCGGGCATCTTCTGCCGCAGTGCGGCATCGCCCTGCTATACTGCGCCCTCGCGACAGCAGATCCAGTCAACTTGTCGCGGTCTTTCCTTCGGACTTCTCCGATCCCACCTCGTTTGCCTGCGACTGGCGCCGACTCCGGCGACAGGCCGAACTCCACACTGAATTCCTATGTCATTTACTTCTCTCGGCCTGGCCGATGAAATCGTTCGTGCAATCACGGACCATGGTTACACCACGCCGACGCCGATCCAGGCACAGGCAATCCCTGCCGTCCTGGCCGGCGGCGACCTGCTGGCCGGCGCCCAGACCGGCACCGGCAAGACCGCCGGCTTCACGCTGCCGATCCTGCAGCGCCTGGCCAATGGCGCCGGCGCACCGCTCACGACCTCTGCCACGCGGCCGATCCGCGCCCTGATCCTGACGCCGACACGCGAGCTCGCAGCACAGGTCGAGGAAAGCGTGCGGACCTACGGCAAGTATCTGAAACTGACCTCCACCGTCATTTTTGGCGGGGTCGGCATCAATCCGCAGATCAAGCTGCTGAAACATGGCGTCGACATTCTGGTCGCCACGCCCGGCCGTCTGCTGGACCACATGCAGCAAGGCACCGTGAATCTGAATCACGTGGAAATCCTGGTACTGGACGAAGCCGATCGCATGCTCGACATGGGGTTCATCCGCGACATCAAGAAAGTGCTGGCGGTGTTGCCGAAAAAACGGCAGAACCTGTTGTTCTCGGCGACGTTCTCCGAAGAGATCAAGGCACTGGCGGATGGCTTGCTCAATGCGCCGGCCATGATCGAAGTCGCCCGCCGCAATTCGACGGTCGAGATGATCGCGCAGAAGATCCATCCGGTCGATCGCGATCGCAAGCATCCGATGCTCACGCACCTGATCAAGACCAAACAGTGGACGCAGGTCCTGGTTTTCACACGGACCAAGCATGGCGCCAACAAGCTTGTCGAACAGTTGGGCAAGGATGGCATCACCGGTCTGGCGATCCATGGCAACAAGAGCCAGTCTGCCCGTACCCGTGCACTGGCTGAATTCAAGGATGGCACCCTGCAGGTGCTGGTGGCGACCGACATCGCCGCACGTGGCATCGACATCGATCAATTACCGCATGTGGTGAATTATGACCTGCCGAACATTCCTGAAGATTACGTGCACCGAATTGGCCGCACCGGCCGTGCCGGCGCAACCGGTGAAGCCGTGTCGTTGGTCTGCGTGGACGAGCACGAGATGCTGCGCGATATTGAAAAGCTGATCAAGCGGACATTGCCGAGAGAGACCATCGCCGGTTTCGAGCCGGACCCGCTGGCAAAGGCACAGCCGATCCAGAAGCGCAGTAACGAAATGCAAGGCCGGCGCCAGCCACAAGGGCGCAGTGCGGGCGGTAATGCCGGCAGTGGCGGCGGTGGCGGTGGCGCCGCGCGTAGTCCTGGTGGCGCACGCGGCGGCAACGGCCCTGCAAAAAGTCCCGGCGGCGGGCCATCCGCGCGGCCGGCCGCTCCGCGCCGCTCGGGCGGCCGCGGGCGCTGAGAGAAAACGACAAATCCCGGCTGCGTGTAGCAAAACGCACCGGGATTTCAGTCAGATCTGCACGCAGTCTTGCACCACGCCTGCAGTGTTTTGGCGCAGGCGTTGGCTGGAAAGACGCTTACTTCGTCGTGCTCGATGGTGGAACGACGATCACTGTCGACCCTGGTGCCACCGGTGTGCCGGTGGCGCCAGTCATGCCGGTAGAACCCGCGGTACCGGTCGCGCTGGTATCGGTCGATGGAGCGGGCATTCCCGAACCACTGGTCGTGGTGCCTGGTGCGCCGGCGCCCACAGTCGTGGTTGAGCTTGAACTGATGACCGGCGGCGGCGTAGTCGACCCCGTCGTTGATGCCGGCGCGGTATCAGCCGTGCTGGCGGCCGGCATCGTGACGACGGCTTCTTTTTTCTGGCAAGCGGTCAGTGCCAGCGTGCCAAGCAATGCTGTAATCAAGATCATCTTTTTCATGTTGCTCCCTTTCGTGGATGGAATCGGCAGGACGTAAAGTCGCTCCTGAGCACACCTGCGCCGGACAATCGGGCATCCTTGCCCACAGCCCGGAGGCAAGCACTACGAGAGCGTACGATACGGTAGAGCGGTAGCACGCTCCATAGGACAGATGCCATAAGTAATGTAAGAATTTCGGCAAGGTTTTTACACGGCAATCAATTTGACGCACCATTGCGGTGCCAAGCGGCGTCTACCGGGTCAATTTGGTTAATTTTTTACACCACGCATGCCGTCGCATGCCGATGGTAGTCGGCCTATGTGAACTTACGAACAGAACTGGTCTAACGTTCATGTAACCCTATTCCCAACAAACAACCTGCGTCTTGCTGCGTCTTGTCTACCCGTCGTTGACAGGCCAAACGTTTGACAAGCCCGACCGGCAAGACCTGCGCCGAAGATGCGCCACCTGCTGATCGCAATCTGCTCGCTCCCTCCAAATTTTCCCCATGCCAGATCTGCGTGAACCGACATTGATTCGAATCCGCCCTGCTTGCCATCGCTTGCTTGCATCGGGCATCGCATGGTGAGCATTGCGGAGAGCCTGCGCCAGGACGCCGCGCCCGCCAGAAGCGACGCCCCTACCGGCACGACGGCCGACGCTCTTGCCCACGCCGGCGAGACGCCTGATCCGGCGCTGACGCGCCTACTGCGGGAAGTCGCCGCCAGTGGTTACCGCTTCACGACGCCCACGCCAGTGACGCACCAGCGAATCCTGACCAGGCGGGCACGCCAGGTCGCCGCCAGCTGGCGGGATGTCTTCGGCTGGAACCTGCCATTTTCGGCGGCGCTGCTCACCCCTGCCTTGCTGTCGTCGATGCGCGCGGCGGGCGTGCTGCGTTCATCCGGCTCGCTACTGCGCAGCGGCGTGCGCATTGCCAGCCTGGATGACGATCTGTTCCTGCATTCCGCCTTTCCCACTGCCGAAGAAGATGCTGTCTTCTTCGGGCCGGACACCTATCGCTTCCTGCGCTTCATCGGCCAGACAATCGGCGCGCTGCCGCGGGACGACATCCTGCTGCGTGCACGGGCCGATGGCAACGCCGCGCCATTGCGCATCCTCGACATCGGCTGTGGCAGCGGTGCTGGCGGCATTGGCGCCGCCCGGGCCCTGCAGCGGCGGGATGTGCCGGCCGGTCGCCTTGCCCTGGTCATGAACGACATCAACCCGAAGGCACTGCACTTCACCGGCGTGAATGCCGCATTGTCCGGCTTGTCGATTCACCCGGCGCTTGGCGATGCCATGTCGGCCGTTGATGGTCAGTTCGATCTGATCCTGTCAAATCCGCCCTACATGGACGACGGCGCCCAACGCGCTTATCGGCATGGCGGCGAGCGGCTCGGCCGGGCACTCAGCGTGCGCATCGCGAAACAGGCGCTGCAGCGCCTGGCGCCAGGCGGGCGTTTGCTGCTCTACACCGGTGTGGCAATGACCGACGAGACCGATCCGTTCCTGGCCGAAGTCAGGCCGCTGCTCGACGCCGCCGACTGCAGTTGGCAATACGACGAAATCGATCCCGATGTTTTCGGCGAAGAACTGGAGCAGCCGCACTATGCGCAGGCCGAACGCATCGCCGCGGTCGGGCTGATCGCTACCCGGCACGTCCGCGCCTGATGCAGGCCGACGCAAGCCAGGTTGCCGACACGGTGCAGGGAGCGCAATTGGGCGCCCTCGAGCGGATGCCAAAATGGCTGATCTGCGTGCCGCTGGCATTGCAATGGTTATGGCTGTCGCTACGCTATCGCAGCACCACCTTGCCGTCGTCTGCCAACCCCCATCTGACCGCTGGTGGACTGGTGGGCGAAGGCAAGCAGGAATATTTTGCCGGCATGGGGCCGGCGGCGCGCGCTGCCATCGCGTGCTACTGCGTCGTCTCCACCCACTGCCGTCCATCGAATGCGGAACTGCTGCAAATGCTGCATGACGCCAGCCTCGGTTTTCCGGTGATCGCAAAACCGGATCTGGGCCTGTGCGGACACGGCGTTCGACGGGTGAATGACATGCAAGAGCTTCGCGCCTATGTCGACGCTTTCCCGGAAAACGAAAATTTGTTGTTGCAGGAGTACCTGCCGCAGGAAGGCGAAGCAGGCATTTTTTACGCTCGCATGCCGGGGCAAATGCATGGCCGACTGATCGGCCTGGCGCTGCGCCAGTTCCCGCAGGTACGCGGCGACGGCCTGCGCAGCATCGGCGCGCTGATCGCGGCTGACCCGCGCGCCGGTCGCCTGCTTGGCTCACGGCTGCATGAATGCGAACTCGACCTGCACACGGTGCCACGTCAGGGAGAAGTATTGCGGCTCTCGACGATCGGCTCGACTCGGGTCGGCGGCCTGTATCTCGATGGCGCCCATAGCATCACGCCACAGTTGAGCGCCGCCGTTGATGCGATTGCACGCGACATGCCGTCATTCCATTTCGGACGCTTTGACGTGCGCTACGCCAGCCTCGCGCAACTGCGCGCCGGAACCGGTTTCACGATCATGGAAATCAATGGCGCCGGCTCGGAAGCGATCCAGGCCTGGGATCCGTCAATCGGCCTGCTCGATGGCTTGCAGATGATTTTTTCAAAGCAGCGAATCCTTTTTTCGATCGGGCACGCGATGCGACGCGCGGGCGCGAAGCCGATCGGATTGCTGGCGCTGGCAAGGCTCAACCGGCGCCAGCACCAGCTGATCGCACGTTACCCGCCCTCCAACTGAAGGATCGTTCATGCGCCTGCAAGCCGATGCCCGCCAGTTACCCCGCCACGGTCCGATACCGGCGCGGCTGATCGCTCAATGGCAGACCGGGCCAGCGATGGTGCAACCGAAGCCGTCACAGTCGACCGCTTCGCCATTGCCATTCACCGTACACTGGGCCACCAGCGCCGACGACGTGCGGGACGCGCAGCGCTTGCGCTATCGGGTCTTCGTCGATGAGTTGGGCGCGCGCCTGACACCGCCGCCGGGCACGCCGGCCGGGCTGGACGCCGATCGCTTCGACGCATTCTGTGACCACCTTCTGGTGCGCGCCGCAGGTGACGAATGCCATCGGCGCGGCGCAGTGGTGGGCACGTATCGGGTACTGCGCCCGGAAGCAGGCCGCCGCGCCGGTGGTCTCTATACCGAAACCGAATTCGATCTCGCGCCGCTGCGCCATGTGCGATCCCGCGCAGTCGAACTTGGTCGCTCATGCGTGCATCCCGGCTGGCGCTCCGGCGGCGTCATCATGGCGCTCTGGAGCGCGCTCGGGCACTACATGCAGCAACACCGGCTCGAGACCATGATCGGCTGCGCCAGCATGAGCATCAGTGACGGTGGCGTGGCAGCGCGCCGCTTGTGGGCCGCGCTCCAGACGCGCTACCTGATGTCGCCGGAATGGCGGGTCAGACCTTACACGCCGTTGGTGCTATCGCACTCCGATACCTCGCCTGTTCACGATGCAACTGCTGGCCTGCCCGACGATACGCCGCCGCTGATCAAGGGATATCTGCGATGCGGCGCGCGTCTGCTCGGCCCGCCGGCACTGGACCAGGCTTTCAATACTGCAGACCTGCCGATGATCATGCGCCTGGAGGACCTCGCGCCGCGCTATCGCAAGCATCTGCTCGGACGGTGAAGGCTGCACCGCCGCGGGAGACTGAACCACAGCGGTCCGTTCCGCATTCCCTTCCCCAGTTCCCTCTGCAATCGATTCGGCAGTCTCCGCCACCCTCCGACCGTCGCGGTTTTCGGGCGCTTCTGGCGGCGCAGTTCTGCAGTTCTCTTGCCGACAACGCCTTGCTGATCGTGGCCATTGCCCTGCTGACGGCGCGCCATGCCGCCGACTGGCAGACGCCGGCCCTGCGCCTGTTCTTCTATTTTTCCTATGTACTGCTCAGTCCATTTGCCGGCGCAGTGGCCGACGCCTGGCCAAAATCGCGCATTCTGTTCGTTACCAACCTGGTCAAGCTCGCCGGTTGCCTGCTGCTTTTGCTGCACCTGCATCCCCTGATTGCCTATGCGCTGATCGGCGCCGGCGCGGCCGCCTATTCACCGGCCAAATACGGCATCCTCGGCGAACTGTTGCCACAGACCGAGTTGGTCAAGGCGAATGCCTGGATCGAGGTCTCGACGGTGCTGTCGATCATTCTCGGTGTTGCGCTGGGCAGCGTGCTGATCGATCCGCCGGGGTATTCAGGCGTGCTGTCAGGATCGACATTCGGCGAAGCCGTCGATCCGATGACGCAGGCGATGCTCCAGGTTGCCGTGCTTTATCTGCTGGCCGCCCTTTTCGCTGCCAGGGTGCCGCGCACCGGGGCGAGCAATGCTGCTGCCTTGTCCCGCCCTTCGCGCCTGATCGGCGACTTTGCCGCGGCCGCCCGTACGCTGTTTTCGGACCGGCAGGCGCGGCTGTCGCTGGGCGTGACCAGCCTGTTCTGGGCAGTCTCGGCAGTATTGCAATTTCTGATCCTGCGTTGGGCGCAACAGCAACTGCATTTGCCGCTCTCGCAGGCGGCATTGCTGCAGGTGGCAGTGGCAATCGGCATGGTGGGCGGGGCGGTCGCCGCAGGCCGCTGGATACCGCTCGAGCGCACCCTCGGCGTGCTGCCGCTCGGCCTGGTGATCGGCATCCTGGTCATGCTCATGGCACTGGTGACGCAGGTCTGGCTGGCCGCCGTGCTGCTGGCCGTGATCGGGTGTCTGTCAGGACTGTTCCTGGTACCGATGAACGCCTTGCTGCAGCAGCGCGGCGCACGGCTCCTGCATCCCGGCCAGTCGATCGCCGTCCAGAACGCGGCCGAGAATCTGGCCTGCCTGGCCTTGCTGGCGGTGTACGGCGGTCTCCTGGGCGGCGCCGTGCCGCTGTTGCCGATCGTCTCTGGATTCGGTGCCTTGGTCACCTTCCTCATGTTCGGACTGTTGATGCGGCGCAGCAAATACAAACGCTAAAAATTTGTTCAAAAAAAATAATTACTTCTTAGGCAATTCTCAAAAAAAGACGCTATTCTGCTCTTCGCGCTTATTCCGAGCGCCCTGGCGCCACGAGCAGACCAGACCACCACGGACAATTCAAGGATCGACCATGACCTCGACATGTACAGCATTGCGCATCGGTACCCTGATCGCGATGACGGCAGCTGTTTCCAACGCCTATGCGCAAACCGCAACGGACGATAGCGGCTACCAGAGCGCTCAGACCTTCCAGCAATTTCAGGCAGCAGGCGGCGGTCAAGAAAACCGTCCGACTGTCCAGGGGCGACTTGAATGGCAGAAAGCGCGTTACGGCGCGTTGCCGGCAGATTTCTCCAAACGCGTGGCGGCGGAATTGGCGCGCCAGCGCAAGCTGTATCCCGGCCAGGCGCCAGGCGCCATGCAAGCGGCAGGCATTCCGGTGTGGAACTCGATCGGCCCGGCACGTGCCAACAAAACGGAGAACGGCATCAAGCTGAGCGTGACCGACAGCGGCCGCCTGCGCACGATCATGCCGCACCCGACCGATCCGAATACCGTCTATGTCCTCTCGTCGAGCGGCGGCATCTGGAAGACCACTAATTTCGAGTCCCCTTATCCGACCTGGTCGCCGATTACCGACAAGGTCATCACCACCAGCGGCGGCGCAGCCGCGTTCGGCCGCGATCCGCAGACCCTGTTCTACGGCACCGGCGATCCGTTCGACGGCATCCCGCTGGTTGGCGGCGCGATGCTGAAGACCACCGACGGCGGCAATACCTGGTCGGATCTGGTTTTCCTCGAAAATGCCGGCTTGATTACCGACGTCAAGGTCGATAACCGGGGGACGACCGAGGTAGTCCTGGTCGGCACCGACGTCGGCGTGTACCGCTCGGCCGACGGCGGCAATTCTTATCAACAGGTACTCGGGGGCGGACAAGCCTGGAGCATCGCCCGCACCAGCGCCGGCTGGATTGCTTCGCTGGCCACCAGTGCGTACTACAGCCCGGCCACGTTGTACCTCTCTACCGACTCCGGTGCCACCTGGACACCGATTTCTGCGCCGAACGTGACTACCGACGCTGGCCGCATGACGCTGGCCGTCGGTGCACCCGGCGATGCGGTCGCCTACGCCTATGTCGCGACTTCCTGCGACACGACCTGCGCGCAGAAGGACCTCTTTCGCTCGGCAGACGGCGGCCTGACCTGGGCCGCGCTTGACACGGTCACCAAGGCACCCGTCAATCCGAATGAAGAAAATCCGACCATGGAGCTGATGCTCGGTCAGGCGTTCTACAACCAGATGATCGTGGTCGATCCGACCGATGCGGCGCGCAACACAGTGTACCTGGGTGGTCAGCTCAATACCGCCAAGACCACTGACGGCGGCCGCAGCTGGAAATTGCTGACCAACTGGCTGGCCCAGTTCAACCTCCCTTACACGCACGCCGACCATCACACTGCCACCGTGTCGACCGCAGGCGGCAAGAAACGCATCATGTTCGGCACCGATGGTGGACTGACGGTGAGCACCGACGAAGGCGCCAGCTTCACCGACCAGAAAAATGTTGGACTGGTCGATCACCTGATCTATTCGATGGCCACCTCCGGCGTCGATCCGAAGAGCGTGTTGGTTGGTCTGCAGGACAATGGAACCCGTATTCGCTCGGGCAACACCAGCACCTTCAACCAGAGCTTCGGCGGCGATGGCTTCGGTGTCGGTTGGAGCCAGGCAAACGGCAACACGGCTCTCGGCAGCTATGTCTACGGCTTCATTTATTACGCTGACAAGACGCCGAACATCCAGAAAAAATGGAACGAGCCGGTGTATGACCCCGCAACCAAGTCCTACAACGGCATCGATGCGCGTGACGCGTATTTCGTGACACCGATTGAAACGCCATCGGCCGTGGCAGACCCGATCGGCAAGACCTATTTTACAAATACGAAAAGCAAGATTTATCGGACCGACAATGGCGGCGCGTCGTGGCAGCCGATTTTCAAAGGGACACCCAGAGCGATTTACGTCCGCGGCACTTCCCACAGCATTTCGGCCAGTCCGACCGACCTGAATTTCATCGCTGCCGTTTCAACCGGCGGAAGAATCCTGGTAACGAAGAATGGCGGTTTGAACTGGGCGTTCAGCAACAACAAGGTCAATGGCTACTCCGGTTTCAACAGCAACGTCGCCTGGGCCAACAACAACCAGACCCTGTACGTCGCCTCTGAAAATCCGAATGGACAATCCACCTACGTCGTGAAATCGACCAACGGTGGCGTCTCATGGGCCGCAGCCGGAAACGGCCTGCCGGGTGTGCCCGTCGGCAAGCTGCTGATCCCGCCGAATGATCTCAGCGGCAAGACCGTGTATGCCGCGACCTGGCTGGGTGTCTATCGCACCCTCGATGGCGGGGCGAACTGGTCGCTGTATGGCGCCGGCCTGCCGACAGTGCAGGTCAGTGACCTGTACATGCCTGCCGATGCCAGCTTCCTGCGGGTCTCCACCTACGGCCGCGGCGTCTGGGACATTCCGGTTCGCTGATGCGTCAATAGGCCGGATTGCCGGGTTGTGTGGTGGCGCACAGACGCCTCTCATGCAATCCGGCAGCCTTGCGCATCCTGGGAAACCGAAAGCCTCGCATGCGTTTGATTAGCTCGTTTCTCGTATTTCTCCTGTGCGCGTCGGCGAAAATTGCCGGCGCTGCAGGCGATGATGGCAACGGCAATGCGTCCCGTCACGATGCCGCCGGCCTGCGCGCGCAATATGCCGCGCTCTCGTCCCAACTACGCAACAACCAGTTCCAGCGTCCGCTGATGCTGCAGTCGAGCGAATCATCGGGCAAGCTGCAAGGCGACATCTACGCCGTGCTCGATCATCCCTTCGCCACCGTGAACGGCGCCTTCAATGGCCCGGCACACTGGTGCGACATGTTGATCCTGCATCTGAATACGAAGTACTGTCATGCGGCCAGCGTCAATGGCCGCGATCAGCTGCAAGTCGCCATCGGCAAGAAAACCGACGAACCATTGTCCGGCGCCTACCGCGTCAACTTCAATTTCGCCGTTGCCGCTGCCACGCCTGATTATCTCGACGTTGCGCTCAACGCCCGTGACGGCCCGATGGGCACCAGCGACTACCGCATCAATCTGGAAGCGGTCGCGCTGCCCAACGGGCACACTTTTCTTCACCTGACCTACTCCTATGCGTACGGCGTCGCCGCCCGGATCGCCATGCGGGCCTATCTGTCGACAGTCGGCAGCGGCAAGGTCGGCTTCACCAAGGCAGATGGCGATTATATCGGCGGCGTGCGTGGTGTCGTCGAGCGCAATACCATGCGCTACTACCTCGCAATCGATGCCTACCTCGCGGCCATGAACGCGCCACCCTCCCAGCAGCTCGAGCGCCGGCTCGATACCTGGTTCGCTGCCACCGAGCGCTATTCACGCCAGTTGCATGAAGTCTCCCGCAGCGAATATGTCGACATGAAGCGCAGCGAATACAAGCGTCAGCAGACCGCACAATAGATCTGCCCTGCTTCAGCGGCGCCGTGCGGAACGCCGCGTGCGCTCGAAAAAATCATCTGGCTTGGTTCTGACCCAATCGACGAACTTGCGAATTTCGACATGCGCCAGAAGTGCCTCGGCGGTCGAGAATTCCCGCGCCAGTTCGGTCTCCGAAAACAGGGCATGCACTTGCCGGTGACAGATGCGGTGCATTGGCACGGTCAGCTTGCCGCCCTTCATTTTTGGCACCAGGTGGTGTTCGTCACGCTGCGCCGGCGGAATCAGCCGCGCGCACAAGGGGCAGCGTTCCGGCTCCGCAGTGCGGTGCCAGGATGGCGGCTCGACCAGCTTGCGTTTCATTATCTGGCGATGCGTGGATACGGCATCAGTGTTCGTGACGATGGTGCGCATCCGGAAAATGCGCATGGTCGTGTTCCATCGGTACATGCCGATGCTGGTGCGTATGCCGCTGGCCGGGCGCCATTGCCAGCCCCGGTTGATCGGGGTGCGCATGCAGGTGGTGCAGGTCATGTTCATGTACATGCTCATGTTCGAGCGCAGGATGCGCGTGTGCATGTCCGTGATGCTCGGTCAGGTGCAGCCAGACGCCCAGCCCCATCAGGAGACCCGCCATGCCCAGCCGCAGCGTGACCGGCTCACCGGTTGCCAGCGCCAGTGCCGCACCGAAAAACGGGGCCGCGCAAAAATAGGCGCCTGTGCGGGCCGTCCCGAGTTGCCGCAGGCCGACCACGAACAGCGCCAGGCTCACGCCGTACGCCAGAAAACCGACCAGCATCGCCCCTGCCACAAACCCGGCCGGCGGCAGTGCATCGCCGGCCACCACCGCCAGCATGAGGTTCACGCTGCCCGCCACCAGGCCCTTGACCATGGCAATCCAGGTCGCATCGTGCAACGAGACCTTGCGCGTCAAATTGTTGTCGATGCCCCATGCAAGACAGGCACCCAGGATCGCCAGCGCCGGCAGCGCCCCGGCAAAGCCGGGCTGGTCGGGCCAGCTCAGCAGCAACGCGCCGCAGGCGATCGCCGCCATTCCGAATGCGATGCGGCGATCGACGTTCTCTCGAAAGACGATCCAGGCCAGCAGCGCGGTCAGCACGCCCTCTGCGTTGAGCAACAGGGAAGCGCCGGATGCAGGCATGCGCGTCAGGCCGGTCATCAAGAGGATCGGACCGATCACGCCGCCGGCCAGCGTCGCCCCGGCCAGCCATGAGCGCTCACCGGGCAGCAGCCGGACCGGTGGCGAGCGCCGTAGCCGGCGAACCAGGGCCAGGCCAAGGCCGGAGCCCGCATAGAACAAGCCGGCGAGCATCCACGGACCCACGCCGCCGAGCAGCAATTTTGCCAATGGCGTACCTGCGCCGAACAACAACGCCGCGCCGAGCGCCGCTGCCACGCCCGTGTTGACAATCGGTATGTGCTTCACTCATCCTCCGAATCGGTGTGGCCAAGAGAGTGCCGGTCGCCCATGCCACCATCACTGCCACCATCACTGCCACGTAGAAAGCCGGCTTGTGGTCCTTGTTACACAATAGTAAAGTAAGTTTTCCGAGGCAGTGGGGCGCGTTCATCGAGACAGACGATCAAATCCCGGGCAGCAGCCCGGCGCGTGAACAATTCCTGTGTCGCTGGCTCTTGCCACCGGGCGTGAATCCGGCTGCATTGCCGCTGTTGCTCGGGCGGGGATTGCGCGCTTTCGCGGATGGCTACGTTGCCGTCCTGCTGCCGGCCTACCTCGTGGCCCTGGGTCTCGGTGCCTGGCAGGTCGGCATCCTCGCCACGGCCACCCTGCTCGGCTCGGCGGCCGCGACCCTGGCAATCGGCGCGCTCGGACACCGGACTCACCACGCGAGGCTGCTCCTGGGTGCCGCCGTCCTGATGATGGTCACCGGAATCGCCTTTGCCGCCAGTTCGCATTTCTGGCCGCTGCTGATGGTCGCCTTCATTGGCACCCTCAACCCGAGTTCCGGCGACGTCAGCCTGTTCCTGCCGCTGGAACATGCACGCCTGGCAGAAGCAGCCGAGGGTGACGCCCGCACTGCGCTGTTTGCCCGTTACAGCCTGATCGGCGCCCTGCTCGCCGCGTTCGGTGCACTGGCGGCCGCCTTGCCGGCGTGGCTCGCCACGCGGATCGGCATCACGCCGCTCACTGCCCTGCGCAGCATGTTCGTCCTGTATGGACTGATCGGCTTCCTGGTCTGGTTGCTTTACCAGCGGCTGCCGAAGGCGCATGAAGAAATCCGCCCGCCGCCGGCGCGCCTGGGACCCTCGCGCCGCATCGTGGTCCGGCTGGCGATACTTTTCTCGGTGGATTCGTTCGCCGGTGGCCTGGTGATCAATGCATTGCTCGCCGTGTGGCTGTTCGAGCGCTTCGGCATGTCTGTTGCAGCGGCGGGCCAGTTTTTCTTTTGGGCGGGATTATGCACGGCCGCCTCGCAGTTGGCCGCGCCGCGCCTGGCGAAACGCATCGGCCTGCTCAACACCATGGTGTTCACGCATATTCCTGCCAGCGTCTGCCTGATTGCGGCAGCCTTCGTGCCGCATCTTCATTCGGCGCTGGCGCTGTTGATCCTGCGCTCGCTGCTGTCGCAGATGGATGTGCCGGCACGCAGCGCCTTCGTCATGTCGGTGGTGACACCAGCCGAACGCGCCGCCGCCGCCAGCTTTACCCTGGTGCCGAAGAGCCTGGCCTCGGCGGCAGCGCCCAGCATCGGTGGCGCCCTGTTTGCAGCCGGCATGCTCGCCGCGCCCCTGGTCGCCTGCGGAATGCTGAAGATTGCCTACGACCTTGCGATTTGGCGCGCTTTCCGGCAGCATCGCGGATCGGCCTGAAGCCGGGCAACAAAGCCGCACTGCCCATTACCCACCATTCCATGACCAGCAACGACATCGACCGACCGCAACCGCAGGCACAGCTACAGTCACAACCGCAGTCACAATCGCAGGCACAATCGCAGGCGCAAGGCGAAGCCGCGAACATCGCCAACGGAGCCAAGCATACGCCCATGATGGTCCAGTATCTGCGCATCAAGGCCGACCATCCGACGACCCTGCTGTTCTACCGCATGGGTGATTTTTACGAGCTCTTCTTCGACGATGCGGCCAAGGCAGCGCGCCTGCTCGGCATCACGCTGACCCACCGCGGCAGCGTCAACGGCGAGCCGATCAAGATGGCCGGCGTGCCCTTCCACGCGGTCGATCAGTATCTGGCGCGGCTGGTGAAGCTGGGCGAATCGATCGCCATCTGCGAACAGATCGGCGACCCCGCAACCAGCAAGGGGCCGGTCGAACGCAAGGTGCTGCGGGTGATCACGCCAGGCACCCTGTCGGATACCGACCTGCTGCCTGCAAAATCGGAGCGGCCGCTGGTGGCGATTCACGCAGTGGCACGGCGCAAGGTGGTCACGGTCGGCATCGCCTGGCTGTCGATGGCCAGCGGCGCGCTGCGGATGATGGAATGCGGTGGCGACGGGCGTGCGATGCATCATCGGGTGCGACAGGAACTCGAACGCATCGGCCCGGCAGAATTGCTGTTGTCCGATGATTGCGACGCTGCCTTTGCCGAGCTGATCCACGAGATCTGTACCGGTCATGGGCTGGCAGCGCCCAGCCGATGTCCCGACTGGCATTTCGACGCGGCAGACGGCGAACGCGCCCTGCTGGAGCAACTCGCAGTGGCCACCCTGTCGGGCTTCGGCGCCGACGGCCTGCATCCGGCCAAGGGCGCCGCCGGCGCGCTGCTGAAATATGCCCGTACCACGCAGGCCGCCGGCTTGCAGCATGTGCGTTCGCTGGCCGTCGAATCCGAGCAGGACTTCATCGGTCTGGACGGCGCCACACGCCGCAACCTCGAACTCACCGAGACCATCCGCGGCGAGGATGCAGGCGGTGCGCCGACGCTGTTCTCTCTGCTCGACCATTGCCGCACCGCGATGGGCTCGCGCCTGCTGCGCCATTGGCTGCATCATGCACGGCGTGATCAGCGGGTCGCCACCGAGCGGCATGCCGCCATTGCCGCGCTGCTCGGCAGTGACGCTGCCGACACCCTGCCGCGCCTGCTTGGCGACGTGCCCGACATCGAACGCATCACGACCCGCATCGCGTTGCTGTCGGCGCGTCCGCGCGACCTTGCGGGCCTGCGGTCCGGCCTGCAGCAACTGCCGGCGCTGCGTGCCGGGCTGCATTCGGCGCTGGGTTCGTCCGGCAGTCACCTGCTCGGCCAGATCCAGGACTGTCTGGCAACGCCGTTCGCATGCCTCGATTTGCTGCAGCGCTGCCTGATGGAGGAACCGGCGGCGATGGCACGCGACGGCGGCGTGATCGCTGCCGGCTTCGATGCGGAACTGGATGAACTGCGAGGCCTGTCCGACAATGCCGGCCAGTTCCTGCTCGATCTCGAAAGCCGGGAGCGCGCCCGCACCGGCATCACCAACCTGCGCGTCGAATACAACCGCGTCCATGGCTTCTACATCGAAGTCAGCAACGGCCAGACGGCCAAGGTGCCGGACGACTATCGCCGCCGCCAGACCCTGAAGAATGCCGAGCGCTACATCACGCCCGAATTGAAGACCTTCGAAGACAAGGCGCTGTCGGCCCAGGATCGGGCCCTGGGCCGGGAAAAACATCTCTACGAGCAGCTCATTGCCGCCCTGGCGCCGTCGATCGCCGTGCTGCAATCGATTGCGCAGGCAGTCGCGCAACTCGACACCCTGATGGCGCTGACAGTGCATGCACATCGGCACGGCTGGACGGCGCCACGATTGGTGCCGCATGCAGTCATCGACATCGAGCAAGGCCGCCATCCGGTGGTAGAAAACCAGATCGAACGCTTCATCGCCAATGACTGTTGCCTGCATGCCGAGCGCTCGCTGCTGCTGATCACCGGCCCGAACATGGGCGGGAAATCGACCTACATGCGGCAGGTCGCGCTGATCACGCTGCTGGCCTATGTCGGCAGTTTCGTGCCGGCTGCACGCGCCACCATCGGTCCGATCGACCGCATCTTCACCCGCATCGGCGCGGCCGACGACCTCGCCGGCGGCCGCTCGACCTTCATGGTCGAGATGACCGAATCGGCGGCGATCCTGAATGGCGCCACGCCGCATTCCCTGGTCCTGATGGATGAAGTCGGCCGCGGCACGTCGACCTTCGACGGCCTGGCGCTGGCGTGGGCGATTGCACGGCACCTGATCGACACCTGCCGCAGCCTGACCCTGTTTGCGACGCATTACTTCGAACTGACCCAGCTGCCGGAATTGCACCCTTGCGCTGCCAACGTGCATCTGTCGGCCGTCGAACACCGGCACAGCATCGTGTTCCTGCATGCAGTGCAGCCGGGTCCGGCATCGCAGAGTTATGGCCTGCAAGTGGCACAGCTGGCCGGCGTGCCACCGGCCGTCATCCGCGCCGCGCGTCGGCATCTGGCGACGCTGGAGGCGCAGTCATTGCAGACGACACCGCAGCGCGATCTGTTCGCCGCGCCAATGCCGCATGCCGGCATCGACGACGGCGGCGTCGCCGATGTCGACCACCGAGTCAGCGCGGATGACGATGCCATTGCCGGGGTCGCCACCAACGCGATGCTGCGCAGCGCACTCGATGCCCTCGATCCAGACCAGTTGACGCCGCGCGCCGCGCTCGATGCCCTGTATCAGCTGAAGCGGCTCGCCGATGCCGATATGGACACGGCTGCATGAAGTCCTGGTCCTGGTCCTGGTCCTGGCACTGGCACTGGCGCAAACGAACTCCGTGCTGCCTGCTCGCCTGCATCGCATTGGCTGCCAGCGCGTCTGCGCCGGCGCAGAGCGGCGGCTTCAGCTTCGGCGTGATCGGGTCGGCATCGGCATCGGCATCGGCGCCTGTTGCAGAGTCATCGTCAGGGAACGATGCAAGCACAAGGCCCGGCCCGGGCACCGGTCAACCTTCGATCGATGCCGCCCTGCGCGATGCGATTGCCGCAAGCGACAACGACAGCCTCGCTTTCGTCGTCGTCAATGGCATCAAGGCGTCCACCGAGCCGTGTACCGACAAACTGTATTTCCAGCGCAAGGAATTATTTCAATCGGCGAAGAATGGGTTGATCGTCACCCTTGGCGCGAGTGATTGGAGCGACTGCCGCACGACCCGCGGCCAGTCGAATGCAATCGAGCGGCTCGGCAGGGTACGGGAGCTGTTCTTCGCCGACGAGTTTTCCTTTGGTGCCAGCCGCCTGCCGCTGATGCACCAGGCCAGCACGCCGAAGTACCGCAGCTACACCGAAAATCTGCGTTGGGATATCGGCGCGTTTGCTTTCGCCACCGTGCACCTGCCGGCCAATAACAATGACTACCTCGCTGCGGCCGGCCGCAACAGCGAGTTCGAGGATCGCATGGTCGCAGATCGCGACTGGCTGCAGCGGGTCGTCAGCCTGGCAGCCCAACGCAACGCGGCCGGTATCGTCCTGTTCTGCGACGCAGATCCGCTGGCTCCACCGGCCTTCATGGCACGCATCGGGTTTGGCGGCGGCCGCGATGGTTTTGTCGAAATTCGTAAACAGCTGGAGCGGTTAGGCCAGCGTTTCAAAGGCAGGATCCTGCTGGTCCACGCCGCACCGCGAGCCGGCAGCGATACAGGAGCGATCATCTGGCAAGGCAATCTCGGCAGCGTGGCTGCGCGCCCCGGCTGGCTGAAGATCACGGCAGATCCGCAATTGGCGGTGCTGTTTGCCGCGGCGCCCGCCACGCCGCTGCTGCACGCGTTGGGCCAATGAAAAAAGCCAGCGTTCTAGGCGCTGGCTGATAAAGTTCGGTATTGAGGCGGCATCGATGCGACATTGCAGCAACATCTGACGATATCAAGCGACGTTCATGCAACGCCGAGATGTCGTCGCAGCCTCAGTGCACCGGTCGGCTGCGGTACTCGTCGCCGGCGCCTTCGTCGTCGTCGCCATGATGATGACCGTGCGCGCCATGCACATGCTCGTGCGTGATTTCTTCCTCGGTCGCCGCGCGCACCTCGCTGACATTGAGCGTGAAGCGCAGCGCCATTCCGGCCAGCGGGTGATTGCCATCGAGGACCACCTTGTCATCGGCGATGTCTGTCACGGTGAAGATCAGTGCTTCGTCTTCCTCGCCGTCACCGTCCGGCATGCCCTCGAACTGCATGCCGACTTCCAGCGGCGTCGGCAGCCGATTGCGTGGTTCGACCTTCACCAGCGCCGGATCGTATTCTCCGAAAGCATCGTCGGGCTCGACCTGGATCGTGGTGTTGAAACCAACTTCCTTGCCATCGAGCGCTTCTTCGATTTTTGGCAAGGTGTTTTCATATCCGCCATGCAGATAAACCATCGGATCCTGACTTTCCTCGATCAGATTCCCCTGGGCATCAGATAACTTGTAATGCACCGTCACGACGGTGTTCTTGGCAATCTTCATGGCCGGATTCCTTTCGTTGAACATGGTCGGAATTATAACCGCCGATCCAAAAAATCAAGTCGCGTTCGAGCAGACCCCTATAATGGCGCGCATGAAAAAACTCCCTTTGCTGGGTGGCATGACGCCAGCCATGTTTCTGCGTGACTATTGGCAAAAAAAACCGTTGTTGGTGCGCCAGGCGATACCCGGCTTTGCGCCGATTCTTTCCGCCGACGCCTTGTTTTCGCTGGCCGCGCAGGAAGAAGTGGAGGCGCGCCTGATCCGATGCCATCGCCGCCGCTGGGAATTGCAGCACGGGCCTTTCGACCGACTGCCGGCGCCGACCGAGAAGAATTGGACGCTGCTGGTGCAGAGCGCCAACCTGCATGACGACGAAGCCGATCGGCTGCTGCAGCAATTTCGCTTCCTGCCCGACAGCCGTCTCGACGACCTCATGATCAGCTATGCCACCGATGGTGGCGGCGTTGGCCCGCATGTGGATTCCTATGACGTGTTCCTGTTGCAGGCCCAGGGCCAGCGTCGTTGGCGCATCAGCGCGCAGACTGACCTGTCGCTGGTCGACGGCCTGCCTCTCAAGATCTTGCGAAATTTTCAGGCGGAGACGGAATATGTGCTCGAAGCCGGCGACATGCTCTATCTGCCGCCACACTATGCACACGAAGGCGTGGCCATCGGCACCTGCCAGACTTATTCGATCGGCTTTCGCGCACCGGCCTATCAGGAACTTGGCGAGGCGTTCCTGCAATTCATGGCCGACGCGATCGATTTGCCCGGCCGCTATGCCGACCCGGACTTGAAACCAACCACACATCCGGCGATGATCGACGCCGGCATGCTGGACCGGGTGGAAGAAGCACTGCAAAACGTGCGCTTCACCCGTGACGATGTGACGTTGTTTATGGGCGAATACTTGTCCGAGCCGAAAGCCAGCGTAACATTTGCGCCGCCTGCCCGGCCGCTTGCGCCCGCCCGGTTCGCGCAAGCTGCGGCCAAGCGTGGCCTGCGTTTGCCGGCCCGTACCCGCATGCTTTACCGCGGGCAGCATGTGTTCATCAACGGCGAGTCGTTTCGCATGCAGGCGGCCGATCGCCCTTTGCTGACTGCGCTGGCAAATGCCCGCAGGGTAGAGGCCGGTGACCTGGCAGACCTGCCGTCCGACGTCGCCGAAGCGTTGCACCTTTGGTACGCAGACGGATGGTTATTGCTTGGTTGAACTGGTCAGGTGATGCGTGATGTGAATCAATCGCTATGATTCTGATTTACATCAGGAAATACAAAAATAAAATCCCAAAAACCAGACAATTTACTTACCAAAAAGCAAATGCATTGCGCGATGCGGAAAAAAAGCCGCTATAATTACGGGTTAGGAAGGTTTCGTCATGGCTCAGCAACTGTTTCATGCGGAAACGCCTATAGAGCGATAATTACCGGTAATTATTCATCGCGACATTTTTATTATTCTTTCGAAGGAAAATCATGAAAAAAACATTGCTGATCGCGTCCCTGTTGGCTATCGCTCTTGCTGGTTGCAGCAAGAAAGAAGAAACCGTCGTCAATCCAGCACCAGCGCCTGCTGCCGTAGCTCCTGCTGCTGAGCCATCGTCGACTGTCGTCGTCACGACGCCAGGTACCCCAGGCGCGACCGGTGCTACCGGCGCAACTGGCGCCACCGGCACTGCGGGTGCTCCTGCTGCTGATGCCGCTGCAGATGCTGCCAAAGCTGCTGCACACGATGCTTCGAAATCGGCCGACACT
Organism: Herminiimonas sp.; assembly: GCA_043729515.1. Classification (GTDB taxonomy): domain Bacteria; phylum Pseudomonadota; class Gammaproteobacteria; order Burkholderiales; family Burkholderiaceae_D; genus JANXSS01. The sequence continues at coordinate 4,733 of JAYTLK010000053.1, read as the reverse complement.
GCCAAAGACGCTGCAAAAGATGCAAGCAAAGATGCTGGCGTTGCCAAAGACGCAGCTGCTGATGCGAAGAAGTAATTTTTTGTTCGCATGAAAAAAACCGACCTGCGGGTCGGTTTTTTTATGTCTGCATCGCATCGAACGCGCCGGGCGCCAGAGAAAAACCGGGAATTCAACCAAGACCATTGAAACAGGTCAGCAGAAGATAATCGACGATCTGATTGTCGCTGTACTGTCCCATCATCTTGAGATAATCGACACTCGGATCACACGAGCGTGCGTAGATGGTGAACAGCACGACCTCGGTCGGCAGATCAGATCGAATCGCGCCTTCTTTTTTTGCCTGTTCGATCAGCTCGCCCAGCAGTTCATTCAGGTCGAGCACCTTGCCGATGTATTTCAGGTTCTTGACCAGACCGTCACGCAGCGTCGTGTTTTCGGCAGGCAGGGTCGGCAGGCCACCCTGCATCCGCACTTCCAGCGCCCAGCGCAACAGCGCACGTAGCCGATCGACGGCGGCCATCTCGGCCGGCAGCGAGCGCACCTGTGCGAGCGTATTTTCAAGCAGCCGAATCATGGCGGCGGCAGCCAGCGCTTCCTTTGACGGGAAGTGTTTGTACAGGCTGGCCTTGGCAATGCCGACTTCGGCAGCGACCTCGTCCATCGTCATCAGGTCGTAGCCTTTTCTCGCCAACAGGCCGTTGACCGCATCGATGATGGCGTCTTCACGAACAATCATCTGCTGCTGCTTGAACGACAGCTTTTGCGGCGCGTTCATGGCTTGAACGAAGGCGTGTAGCGCGCGTTCATGCGATGAACGCGAAGGTAATTCGGCATGCTGAGCAATCGCGATATGAACTTTTTGGATTATAAGACAACTTATCGTCTGCGCTGCAGTTTTCCGGCGCAGGGTCGACGCCTTGACGAACCTCAGGACGGCGCCAGGAGGCACTGATACCGTATCGCGAAAGCCGGACACAGGGCGGTGACCAAACGGCGTTCACAGCGCTGATTCCAACCCTCATCACCTAGGATTGCCATGCCCGTTCATTTTCTGTCCCGCTGCGTCACCGTTGAGCGATCTCAGTCGCAAGCAAGGTGGCGACAATGCGCAGCCGTTGTCATCGCCTGCTGGGCGGCCCATGCCAGCGCCGCCGACCTGGTTGATACTGCCGCATCAGCCGGCAATCTGAAGACCTTCGTGGCTGCAGTCAAGGCGGCCGGATTTGCTGCCGCCCTGCGCGGCCCGGGACCGTACACAATCTTCGCGCCGAGCGACGAGGCATTTTCCCGCCTGCCGCCCGGAACATGGGATGCGCTGGTGCGGGACAAGGCGCGCCTGGCGCGTGTGCTGACGTATCAGGTGATCCCGGGGCGCATCCTGATCGCCGACGTCAGGCCCGGCAAGACAAAGACCCTGGAAGGCGACACGCTGGCCTTGAAATCAGACAACGGCCGCGTGACGGCAGACGATGCCACCGTCATCGAAAGCGACATCCTGGCCGACAACGGCGTCATCCATGCAGTCGATACGGTCGTCATTCCGAAATGAATCGGCCATTGTCGATCCGGGCGATGCTATGCTTTTCCGCATGCACTCTTCCACCCACGATTCTCCCGCAGCCGGCTCGACAACGGCCGCTTCATCCACCTCGTCGTCGCTGGCATCGGCATCCTCGGCAGTGCGGATGCACGCTGTCTGCGTCTATTGCGGCGCGTCCAGCGGCATCACGCCGCGTTATGCGGAGGCAGCGCGCGCCCTGGCAGCCGTCATGGTCGAACGTGGTCAGGCACTGATCTATGGTGGCGGCAACATCGGCCTGATGGGCGTGATCGCCGACGAGGTCATGCGTCTGGGCGGCGATGTCACCGGCGTCATACCGCAGGCATTGATGGACAAGGAAGTCGGACATCACGCCATCAGCCGCTTGCACGTGGTGGCGGACATGCATGAACGCAAGGCGATGATGGCGCGCCTGGCCGATGGTTTCATCGCCTTGCCGGGCGGCATCGGCACCCTGGAGGAGCTGTTCGAAACCCTGACCTGGTCCCAGCTCGGCTTGCATGACAAGCCGATCGGCTTGCTCAATGTGGACGGTTTTTTTGACGGCCTGGTCACTTTCGTCGACCATCTGGTGCAACAGGGTTTTCTGAAGGCGCCCCATGCGAGGCTGCTGATGCACGCGTCGGATCCGGTGCTGCTGCTGGACCGCTTCGCCGCGTTCACGCCTGACCTCGCCAGCAAGATCCTGCCGCCGCCCTCGGCCCACGCCCTGCTCGACTAACGGCTATCGTCGGTGCTGCAAATTGGTTTCAGACACTGCCGGCACTGCCGGCAATGCTGGAAACTGCATCAGCCAGGCGTCGCCGCCAGCGCCTGCCGAAAATCGTCCACCAGGTCGGCGGTATCCTCGATGCCGATCGACACCCGGATGAGCGACTCGGCAATGCCCATGGCGGCACGGCGCGCCGGCCCCATCTCATAAAAAATCGTGTGTGCCACCGGAATGACCAGCGTGCGGGTGTCGCCAAGGTTGCTGGCCGAGACACCGAGCTGCAGCCGGTTCAAGTAGTCGAAACAGTCGATGTCGTCGCGCAGCTCGAAGCTGAAGAGGCTACCGCAAGCACGAAACAGGCGGGTGGCAAGCGCATGCTGCGGATGCGATGCCAGGCCGGGGTAATGCACGGCTGCCACCCGGGGGTCCGCTTCCAGCATGGCGGCAACCGCCAGCGCATTGGCGCATTCACGCTCCAGCCGCAAGGCCATCGTCTCTGAGCCGACAGCCAGGTGATGCGCCGCCTCCGGCCCGAGCGAGCCGCCGAAGTCGCGCAGCGCCTTGGCCCGAATCTGCGCCATGCCCCATTGCACCGGCGGGAATTTCTTGTAGCTGTCGATGACGTGCGGATAGACCGACCAGTCGTACAGCCCGGTGTCGGTCAGACTGCCGCCCAGCGCATTGCCGTGGCCGCCGATCGATTTCGTCAGCGCATTGACCACCAGTCCGGCACCAACGGTCTTTGGCCGGAACAGGTAGGGCGATGTCATCGTGTTGTCAACGATATAGAGGATGCCGCGTGCCTTGCACAGCGCACCGATGCGTTCCAGGTCAGCCACCTGCGTACGCGGATTGGCAATCGTCTCGACGAAGACGATGCGGGTTGCCGGCGTGAGTGCCGCCTCCACGTTGGCGACATCGGTGGCGTCGACGAAGGCGACATCGACGCCCTGCCCGGCCACTGTCTGCCAGAGGCTGTTGGTGTTGCCGAACAAAAAAGCCGACGACACCACATGGTCACCGGCCCGCAGCAACGCCTGCCCGACTGCCGCGATCGCCGCCATGCCGGTCGCAAAACAGATGGTGGACTGGCCGTCCTCCATTCGGTTGACCTTGTCTTCCAGGGCAGAGACCGTCGGATTGCCCTGGCGGCCATAGCGGTACCCCTGCTGACGCCCCTGGAACACCGCCGCCAGATCCCGCGCGTCTTCATAGCCAAAGGTGACCGAGGTATGAATCGGCTTGTGCAGCGAGCCATGCTCGATCGGCTTGCGGCGGTCGCTGTGCAGGGTCGTGGTGGTGAAACCGTATTGCTTGGTATCGTGGCTCATCTGGACAGACAAAAACGCGCCGGACGACGATGTCGTGCGGACCTCAGTCGACCTGCGCCAGGTTCAGGTTCAATTGCGAACGCACCGCATCCTCATTGTCGGGCTGTGGGTTGTTGCGCCTCAATTCGATGCGATCAAGATAATCACGCGAAATGTCACCGGTAACATACACGCCATCGAAACAGGACGCCTCGAAATTGCGCAACAACGGGTTCACATCCGAGATCGACCGCTTCAGGGCGTCGATGTCCTGGTACACCAGGGCATCGGCGGTGATCTCGCGGCAGACTTCTTCTTCCGATCGGCCATAGGCGATCAGCTCATCCCGGGTCGGCATGTCAATGCCGTACACGTTCGGATATTTCACCGGCGGCGCGGCCGAGGCAAAGATCACGCGCTTGGCGCCGGAGTCACGCGCCATCTGCACGATCTCGCGCGAGGTGGTCCCGCGCACGATCGAGTCGTCGACCAGCAACACCGTCTTGCCCTTGAATTCGGAACCGATGGCGTTCAGCTTCTGGCGCACGGATTTCTTGCGAATCGCCTGGCCGGGCATCAGGAAGGTGCGGCCGATGTAGCGGTTCTTGATGAAGCCTTCGCGGTAATCGAGGTTCAGTTTCAAGGCCAGCTCCATGGCCGATGGCCGCGAAGAGTCCGGAATCGGCATGACGACATCGATCTCGCCTGAACTGAATTCACGGCGCACCTTCTCGGCCAGATATTCGCCCATTTTCAGGCGAGTCTGGTAGACGGACGCGCCGTCGATCACCGAATCCGGGCGTGCCAGGTAGACATATTCGAAGGCGCACGGGTTCAGGGTCGGATTGTCGGCGCATTGCTGGTTGTATAGCTTGCCATCCATGTCGACGAAAATCGCCTCGCCCGGGAACACATCGCGCAGGAAGCGGAATCCCAAACCTTCCAATGCGACCGATTCACTGGCGACGACGTATTCCGGGCCCTTGTCAGATTCATTGAAACCGATGCACAGCGGCCGGATGCCGAACGGATCCCGGAATGCCAGCAAACCGTAGCCGGCGATCTGGGCCACGGCAGCGTACGAACCGCGCACCCGCTTGTGCAGTACGCTGACTGCCTTGAACAGCGCCGATGGATCAAGCGAAAAACC
>JAYTLK010000052.1:0-12121 GCA_043729515.1 Herminiimonas sp. | reverse complement strand
CGCGCGACGTGCGCGAGGCGCTGCTTGCCGACTACATGCGAGAAGTGATCACGCCGGCCCTCTTGCCACAGGCACGGGCGCTGATTCGCCGCCACCGCGATGCCGGTGACCTGATCGCCATCGTCACCGCCACCAATCGCTTCGTCACCGCGCCGATTGCCCGTGCGCTGGAGATCGATCACCTGCTGGCGGCCGAGCCCGAACGCGACGCTGCCGGCGAGCTGACCGGCCGGCTGCACGGCATCCCCACTTCCGGCGAAGGCAAGATCACGCATACCCGCGCCTGGCTGGCCGGCATGGACCGTACGCTCGACAGTTTCGAGCGCAGCTACTTTTACAGCGATTCGCACAACGACCTGCCGCTGCTGTCGGTCGTCACCGATCCGGTGGCCACCAACCCGAATTCCCTCCTCACAGCCCACGCACAGGCACGCGGCTGGCCCATCCTGAAGCTCTTCCATCGCAATGATTAAAGCCCTCATCCGCCGCATCCTCGGCGGCAAAGAAAAAGAAGCGATTCCGGTCGACACCACCAAACCGGTGGTGCTCGGTCCGCAGGATCACGGCATCGATCCGCAGCTGGTCTCGGCCAATGCGATCCGTGTGACGCACACCCTGCAGCAGGCAGGATTTGCCGCCTTCATCGTCGGCGGTGCAGTGCGCGACTTGCTGCTGGGCGTGAAACCGAAAGACTTCGACATCGCCACCAACGCCACGCCGGAACAGGTGAAAAAACTGTTCCGGCGCGCCTTCATCATCGGCCGCCGGTTCCAGATCGTGCACGTGATGTTCGGCCAGGACCTGCTGGAAGTGACGACCTTTCGCGGCTCGTCGATGGACGATGCGCCGAAGGACGAACACGGCCGCGTGTTGCGTGACAATGTCTTCGGGGAACAGCATGAAGATGCGATCCGGCGCGACTTCACGATCAACGCGATGTACTACGACCCGGCCAGCCAGAGCGTGCTCGACTATCACGGCGGCATTGCCGACGTGCGCAACCGCACCCTGCGCATCATCGGTGTCCCGGAAGCGCGCTTCCGGGAAGATCCGGTGCGTCTGCTGCGGGTGGTGCGTTTTGCCGCCAAGCTCGGTTTCACGATCCATCCGGCCACCGCCGCGCCGATCGCGATCATGGCGCCGCTGATCAACAACGTGCCGGCCGCGCGGGTGTTCGACGAGATGATCAAGCTGCTCATGAGCGGCAATGCGCTGGCCTGCCTGCAGCAATTGCGCAAGGAAGGCCTGCATCACGGCCTGCTGCCGCTGCTCGATGTGGTGCTCGAACAGCCGCTCGGTGAAAAATTCGTGCGCCTGGCGCTGGAGGCAACGGACCAGCGGGTGCGTGAAGGCAAGCCGGTCTCGCCCGGCTTCCTGTTCGCCGCGCTCCTGTGGCATCAGGTGGTCGAGAAATGGACCGCCTACCAGGCCGCCGGCGAACCCGCCATCCAGGCGCTGCACCTGGCGGCTGACGACGTCCTGCATGCCCAGACCGATCAACTGGCCCTGCAGCGCAAGATCGCCTCCGACATGCGCGACATCTGGTCGATGCAGCCGCGCTTCGAGCGCCGGGTCGGCAAGGCGCCCTATAAGTTGCTGGAGCATCTGCGCCTGCGTGCCGGTTACGATTTCCTGCTCCTGCGCTGCGAATCCGGCGAGATCGATGCCGAGATCGGCCGCTGGTGGACCGATTTCATGGCAGCCGACGGCGCCGGCCGCGAGGCGCTGCTGGCCCGCAAACCGGGCGCGCCGGTCGAGCAGGCCACCCGCAAACGCACCCGCCGCCGCGGCCCGAAAAAAACTGCCCAGCCAGGGGGCGATGCCGGCGCCGGCAATCAAGCACCGGCCGACGGCGCCGATTGACATGGCCGGCTCCACCCAGCCGACGACCCGTGCCTACATCGGCATCGGCGCCAATCTCGGCGATGCGCAGGCCAATGTCGCGGCCGCCTTGACTGCCTTGGACAACTTGCCGCACACGCGCCTCGCCGAGCGATCATCGCTGTTTCGCACCGCGCCGATCGACGCCGAGGGAGATGATTACGTCAACGCCGTGGCGGCCATCGATACGGCCCTGGCGCCGGAAAAGTTGCTGGACGCTCTGCTGGCGCTCGAACTGGCAGAAGGTCGCGTGCGAAATGGCCGCAACGCACCGCGCCCGCTCGACCTCGACATCCTGCTCTACGGCGATCGGCAACTTAACACGCAGCGCCTGACGGTGCCGCACCCGCGCCTGACGCAACGCGCCTTTACCCTGATACCGCTGCTGCAAATCGCACCCCTGATCGCCATTCCCGGCCTGGGCCCGGCGCATGCTTTCGTGCCGGACGTGGGCGGACAAGTGATCAGCAAGATTGCGCACCCCTTCACCATGCCACCACCTACCGGGGCTGCACCATGAATTTCGACACCTACAAGTTCATCGTCGTCGAGGGCCCGATCGGGGTCGGCAAGACCACGCTGGCCTCCAAGATCGCGACCCGCTTCAATGCGCAGATGCTGTTGGAGCAGCCTGCCGACAATCCGTTCCTGGAACGCTTTTACCGCGACTCGGCCCGCTTTGCCCTGCCGGCGCAGATGTGCTTCCTGTTCCAGCGCGTCAATCAACTGCGTGCCATGTCCCGGGCCGACCTGTTCGATGCGCAGGTGGTGTCGGATTTTCTGCTGGACAAGGATCCCCTGTTTGCCCAGCTGACCCTGGCCGACGATGAGCTGAACCTCTATCATCAGCTGTTCGAGCAGATCCGTCCGCAGGCACCGGCACCGGACCTCGTGATCTATCTGCAGGCTTCGCCGGAGACCCTGATCGAACGGGTCAGGAAACGTGGCGTGGCCATCGAAAACGGCCTCTCCGAGCCTTACCTCAATCGTCTGTGCGAAAGCTACAGCCGGTTTTTTCATGACTACGACCAGGCGCCGCTGATGATCGTGAACACCGAACACCTGAATCCGATCGACCGCGACGAAGATTTTGAATTGCTGCTCACGCACATCAAGGACATGCGCGGCAAGCGTGAATTTTTCAGCCAGGGGGAATGACATGGCAGGCTATCTGCAGGAGCCGGGTGCCGCAGGCACGCGCATCAAACCGGTCACGATTCCGGCGCTGACCGCGCTGCGCAATACCGGTGAAAAAATCACCATGCTGACCTGCTACGACGCCAGCTTCGCGGCCCTGATGGACCGTTGCGGCGTCGAGGTGCTGTTGATCGGCGACTCGCTCGGCATGGTCTGCCAGGGCCATGACTCGACGCTGCCGGTGACGGTGGCCGACGTGGCTTATCACACCGCATCGGTGGCGCGCGGCAACCGCACGGCGCTGGTGGTGGCCGACATGCCGTTCGGCAGCTATGCCACGCCGCAGACGGCCTTTGCCAATGCCGTATTGCTGATGCAGGCCGGCGCGCAGATGATCAAGATCGAAGGGGGTGCCTGGTTGTGCGACACGGTGCGTTTCCTGACCGAGCGCGCGATCCCTGTCTGCGCCCATCTCGGACTGACGCCGCAATCGGTGCACCAGTTGGGCGGCTACAAGGTGCAGGGCAAGACCAAGGCCGGCGCCGACCTGTTGCGCGCCGATGCGCTGGCGCTGCAAGCGGCCGGCGCGCAACTGCTGGTGCTGGAAGCGATTCCGGCCATCCTCGGGCGCGATGTGACGGACCTGCTGGCGATTGCGACAATCGGCATCGGCGCTGGCGCGGATTGTTCCGGCCAGGTGCTGGTGATGCATGACCTGCTGGGAACCTTCCCCGGTCACAAGGCCCGTTTCGTGAAAAATTTCATGCAAGGCCAGACCAGCATCGACGCCGCGGTGCGGGCCTATGTCGCCGCCGTGAAAGAAAAATCCTTCCCGGCGGCCGAGCACTGTTTCTAGAACGCAGACAGGCGTCGGGCCGGCCGCATGCGGGCATGCTGGCAGCACGGCGCCAGGGCGACTGCTGCGGCCGGTTCAGGCTGACGGCGCCGCATCTTCATACCGATCCATGCCGCGCGCCAGCAATGGCGCCAATTCTTCCAGACCGCTGACCGTCACGCCGAGGTCGCGCAGCAGGCCGTCGCCCAGGCCATAGACCCAGCTGTGGATGGTGAGTGGCTGACCGCGCTCCCAGGCATCCTGGATGATGGTGGTCTGGCAGAGATTGCTGACCTGCTCCATCACGTTGAGTTCGCATAACCGGTTTTGCCGCACATTCGGCGCCAGCGCTTCGCCCAGATAGCGCTCGTGTTTCTGATGCACGTCCTGCACATGCCGCAACCAGTTGTCGGCCAGGCCGATGCGCTTGCCGGTCAGTGCCGCACCGACGCCCGAACAACCGTGATGGCCACAGACGATCACATGCCGGATATTCAGCACATCGACGGCAAACTGCAGTACCGACAGGCAGTTCAGGTCGGAATGCACGATGACGTTGGCGATATTGCGATGCACGAAGACGTCGCCCGGCAACAGGCCAAGCAGCTCGTTTGCCGGCACCCGGCTGTCGGAGCAACCGATCCATAAATATTGTGGCGTCTGCTGTGCCTGCAGCTTGGCGAAGAATTCCGGATCACGGGCGGTCATCGAATCGGCCCACTTTCGGTTGTTCTCGAATAAGTGGTCGACGTTGACGCTGTCGGACGGGGAAGTGGCGTTTTGCATGCGGTGACCTTGTAAGCAGTGGCGATGATTACTCGAAAAACTCCTTGACCTTGTCTTTCCAGGACTTGGTTTGCGGGCTGTGCTTGGCGCCGCCTTCGGTGGTCGAGCGCTCGAACTCCCGCAACAGGTCTTTCTGCTTGTCGGTCAGCTTGACCGGTGTCTCGACCACCACATGACAGAACAAATCACCGGCCACGCCGGAGCGCACGCCCTTGATGCCCTTGCTGCGCAGGCGGAAGGTCTTGCCTGATTGCGTGCCTTCGGGGATCGTGAACGATGCCTTGCCGGAGAGTGTCGGCACTTCGATTTCGCCACCCAATGCGGCCTTGGTGTAAGAGATCGGCATCTCGCAATGCAGGTCGTCTCCGTCGCGCTGGAACACGCCGTGCGACTTGATGTGGATTTCCACATACAAATCACCCGGCGGCCCGCCGTTCATGCCCGGCTCGCCATTGCCGGAGGAGCGGATGCGCATGCCGTCGTCGATACCGGACGGGATCTTCACTTCCAGGGTCTTGTTGCGCTTGATGCGGCCGGCGCCCGCGCAGGTGGTGCAAGGCTCGGGGATCACCTTGCCGGTGCCATGGCATTTCGGACAGGTCTGCTGGATGCTGAAGAAACCCTGCTGCATCCGCACCTGGCCGTGGCCACCGCAAGTGGCGCAAGTGGTCGGCTGCGTGCCTGGCTTGGCACCGGAGCCGTTGCAGGTTTCGCAGGCGTCCCAGGACGGCACCCGGATCGTGGTGTCGAAGCCATTGGCGGCCTGCTCCAGCGTGATCTCGAGGTTGTAGCGCAGATCCGCGCCACGGTAGACCTGCGGGCCACCACTGCCGCCGCGGGCACGTCCACCGGCGGTATTGCCGAAAATGTCACCGAAAATGTCGCCGAAGGCATCGGCGAATCCGCCTGCGCCTGCAGCGCCGCCAAAGCCGCCACCACCCATGTTCGGATCGACACCGGCATGACCGTAACGATCATAGGCTTCCCGCTTCTGCGGGTCGGCCAGCATTTCGTAGGCTTCCTTGGCTTCCTTGAACTTGTCCTCCGAACCCTTGCTGTCGGGATTACGGTCCGGATGGTATTTCATGGCCAGCTTGCGGTAGGCCTTCTTGATGTCCTCGTCCGCGGCATTCTTCGCCACGCCGAGGATTTCATAAAAATCACGCTTTGCCATGGTGTCGGCACTTTCATAAAACACGAGATGCTGAGCAAAAACGCCGAGCGATGCTTCCGACTGGGCATCACTGCACAATCATCTCATCTGCTCGGCGGATCAGGACGGCGCAATGCGCCATCCCCAGGACAATCTTACTTGCCTTCTTTGACTTCCTTGAAGTCGGCGTCGACCACGTCTTCCTGCTTGGCCTTGGCATCACTGCCGCCTGCATTGCCCGTGCCGGCCGAACCGGCGCCGTCGGCTGCCGCACCGGCGGCTTGCTGCGCCTGCATGTCGGCATACATCTTCTCACCGAGTTTTTGCGCTACTTGCGACAACGCTGCCGACTTTGCGTCGATCACCGATTTGTCGTTCTGCTTCAGCGCTTCCTCGAGTTCCTTGATGGCGGCCTCGATGGCGGTTTTTTCGCCGGCCTCTACCTTGTCACCATATTCCGTCAATGCCTTCTTGGTCGAATGCACCAGCGCGTCGCCCTGATTGTGCGCTTCAGCGACTTCCCTCAGGCGCTTGTCGTCCTCGGCATTGGCTTCGGCATCGCGCACCATTTTCTGGATCTCTTCCTCCGTCAAACCGGAGTTCGCCTTGACGGTGATCTTGTTTTCCTTGCCGGTGGCCTTGTCCTTGGCGCCCACGTGCAAGATGCCGTTGGCATCGATGTCGAATGTGACTTCGATCTGCGGCGTGCCGCGCGATGACGGTGGAATGCCTTCCAGATTGAATTCGCCCAAGCCCTTGTTACCGGAGGCCATTTCACGCTCACCCTGGAACACCTTGATGGTGACGGCCGGTTGATTGTCATCGGCGGTCGAAAACACCTGGCTGAACTTGGTCGGAATCGTGGTGTTTTTCTGAATCATCTTGGTCATCACGCCGCCCAGGGTCTCGATGCCCAGTGAAAGCGGGGTCACGTCCAGCAGCAACAGATCCTTGCGGTCGCCCGAGAGCACCGAACCTTGAATTGCAGCGCCCACCGCCACCGCTTCATCGGGATTGACGTCCTTGCGTGGCTCCTTGCCGAAGAATTCCTTCACCTTTTCCTGCACCTTCGGCATGCGGGTCATGCCACCGACCAGGATGATGTCGTCGATCTCGGTAACCTTGACACCGGCATCCTTGATTGCCGTCTTGCATGGCTCGATGGTCTTGAGGATCAGTTCCTCGACCAGGGACTCCAGCTTGGCGCGGGTCATCTTCAGGTTCAGGTGGACCGGTGCGCCATTGGCCATCGCGATGTACGGCTCGTTGATTTCGGTCTGCTGCGACGACGACAGCTCGATCTTGGCGCGCTCGGCCGAGGCCTTGATGCGCTGCAGGGCGATCGCGTCCTTCGACAGGTCGAGACCGTTGATCTTCTTGAATTCATCGATGATGTAATCGATGATGCGCTGGTCGAAATCTTCGCCGCCCAGGAAGGTGTCGCCGTTGGTCGACAGCACCTCGAACTGCATTTCGCCGTCCACGTCGGCGATCTCGATGATGGAAATATCGAAGGTGCCGCCGCCCAGGTCATACACCGCGATCTTGCGGTCGCCCTTGCCGGCCTTGTCCAGACCGAACGCCAGTGCGGCGGCAGTCGGCTCGTTGATGATCCGCTTGACCTCCAGGCCGGCGATCTTGCCGGCATCCTTGGTAGCCTGACGCTGGGCGTCGTTGAAGTAGGCCGGCACCGTGATGACGGCTTCGGTGACTTCCTCGCCCAGGTAATCTTCGGCGGTCTTTTTCATCTTGCGCAGGATCTCGGCCGAGATCTGCTGGGGCGCGAGCTTCTTGTCACGCACCGAGATCCAGGCGTCGCCATTGTCGGCCTTGACGATCTGATACGGCATCATGCCGATGTCCTTCTGGACTTCCTTCTCGTCGAACTTGCGCCCGATCAGGCGCTTGACCGCATACAACGTATTCTTCGGATTGGTCACGGCCTGGCGCTTGGCAGGTGCGCCGACCAGAATCTCGCCATCTTCCTGATAAGCGACGACCGACGGCGTGGTCCGTGCGCCTTCGGAATTCTCGATCACCTTCGGCTTGCCCGCTTCCATGATGGAGACGCACGAGTTGGTGGTACCGAGGTCGATGCCGATGATTTTGCCCATGATGTTTTCCTTAAAAAGACGAATATGACGAATAACGATTGAATAGGATGGGAATGTGCATTCCGGCTGAGTCAGATATGCGGAAACAAATCACGCTTTCAAGCATCCACCGGAAAATATTCCTTGCCGTATGGAATTTATCTCAGCCAGCCACGATCACCAGCGCCGGACGCAACAGGCGGTCGGCGATCGTGTAGCCCTTTTGCAGGACGCTGACGATGGTATTGGCATCCTGCGCCGCCGGCACCATCGAGATCGCCTGATGCTTCATCGGGTCGAGTTTTTCGCCTGGCAGCGGATTGACTTCCATCAGGCGATTTTTTTCGAATGCCGTGCTCAACTGGCGCAGCGTGGCTTCCACGCCTTCCCTGTACGATTCCACCGAAGGCGTCTCCACCTTCATTGCCATTTCCAGGCTGTCCTTGACCGGCACCAGCGCTTCGGCGAAACCCTCGATGGCAAATTTATGGGCCTTGGCGATGTCGTCCTGGGCCCGGCGGCGCATGTTTTCGGCTTCTGCCTTGGCGCGCAGGAAAGCGTCCTGCAAGTCGCGGGCCTTGGCCTCGGCGGCGGCCAACTGCCCTTCAAGCGAGGCTAGCGCATCGGCGTGAAGATCATCGGCTGCATCCTGATCGCCGGCATGCGCGGCAGTATCGACACTGGCATTGGCTGCATCGTTGGCATGTCCGCCGTGCAGGGCGGCCGTAATGTCGTCCGCGGCCGACGACCGGTTCTTGTCCGAGTCTTGCATTAAAAAGCCTCCATGAATCAATGACTTGGGGTTGGCAAATGTAACAGTCCGCCGTAACTGGAGGCTTTCCCACATTATTTCAAGGGGTATTCCTCCATCCGCATCGTAAAAAGGACACGACACTCCTCTCCAAATTCGCAGTAAGTTTCCTGAAAGTAGCTATTTGTTACATTGGTTACGGTGTGGATTCCCCAGGGCACCGGCTGCAACCGTATCCTCTGATTTCTGTTTAACGTCTTGCGAGCACATCATGTTCACCCCGACCACCAGGCTGCCCCTCATCTCCGCGACCATCGTCGCTTACGCCGTGGCCGCTGCCGCCGTGATCTGCCAGTCGCAACTTTTTGCCTTTTACTGATTTGGCGCCCGCAATCGGCCCAGCCATGGTCTAGGCCGGCGCGCCGAGGGCCTTCGCCTCACTGGCCGAACATCGTGCTTCTTCCGCGCGCGCCTGTTCCATGTGCGAATCGCGCCGCGTGACCCAGCCTCCCATGTGCTGTTCCACGACGTCGGCCAGCGCAGCGATGCCCGGCGCTTCTTCGTTCAGGCAAGGGATGTAGTGAAACTCCTGCCCCCCTGCTGTCAGAAAATCATGTCGTACCTCCATCGAAATTTCTTCCAGGGTTTCCAGGCAGTCGCTGGTGAAGCCCGGGCAGAGCACGTCGACGCGTCCGACGCCGGCCGCGCCGAGCTGCTGCAGCGTGGGCGCCGTGTAAGGCTGCAGCCACTCGGCCTTGCCGAAGCGCGACTGAAACGTCAGCTGCCACTGCTCGCGTGACAAGCCCAGCGCGGTGGCGAGCAGACGTGCCGTCTTGTGGCATTCGCAGTGATACGGGTCGCCCAGGAGCAGAGTGCGTTTCGGCACACCATGAAAACTCATCACCAGCTTGTCCGGCCGGCCATGTTTCATCCAGTAGGCCAGCACCGATTGTCGGAGCGCCTCGATGTAGGATGGATGATCGTGATAATGCTTGATGGTGCGTAGCTCGGGGATGTTGCGCTGCTTCGTGTAATGGGCAAAGACGGCGTCGAAGATGGAGGCTGTCGTCGTACCCGAATATTGCGGGTAGGCCGGCAGCACCAGGATGCGCTCGCAGCCATCGGCATGCAGCTTTGCCAGGACACTGTCGACCGAAGGACCGCCATAGCGCATGGCATGCGCCACCTGCACGTCATGCCCGCGCTCGCCCAGATAACCGCGCAACAGCGTCGCCTGCTTCCGGGTGTGGACCGCCAGGGGGGAGCCGTCGGTGCTCCAGATCGACGCATATTTTTTTGCCGATTTGCCGCTGCGGATCGGCAGGATGATGCCGTTCAAAATCAGCCACCAGATGGCGCGTGGAATTTCAACCACCCGCGGGTCCGACAGGAACTGCTTCAGGTAGGTGCGCACGGCAGGCGCAGTGGCAGCATCCGGCGTGCCCAGGTTGACCAGCAGGACAGCGGTCTTCGGCAGGCTGCCGTGTGTGTAGGAGGGTTCTTTGCGAAAGGCCATGGTGTATCCAGGATGAAGGTCGGGCAAATCGGTCGATGGCGCATCGATGGCGCCGGCGGTGAACTCAAAGCGCCAGCAACTCGCGGGCATGCTTGCGGGTGATGGCAGTGATCTCCAGGCCGCCCAGCATGCGGGCGATTTCTTCCACCCGCGCCTTGGCGTCGAGGGCAGCGATGCGCGAGACTGGTTTGCCGGCACTGCTGGCCTTGCTGACCTCGAAGTGCTGATTGGCCTGGCTGGCGACCTGTGGCAGGTGTGTCACGCACAGCACCTGGCGATCGTGGCCGAGCCGCTTCAGCAGCCGACCGACGACTTCCGCCACGCCCCCGCCGATGCCGCTGTCGACTTCGTCGAAGATCAGGGTCGGCGTGGCCGTGCTGGCGGAGGTGATGACGGAGATCGCCAGCGCGATGCGGGCCAGTTCGCCACCGGAAGCCACCTTTGCCAGCGGACGCAGGCTGGTGCCGGCGTGGCCGGCGACCAGGAATTCGACCTGCTCCAGCCCATGACTGGCCGGCTCGCACGGTTGCAGCGCAACTGAAAAGCGCCCGCCGCTCATGCTCAGATCCTGCATCGCGGCCGTTACCGCATCGCCGAGTGCGGTGGCTGCCCTGGCGCGCGCCTTGCCAAGCTTTTTCGCCAGGCCAGTGAAGGCATCGAGCGCCTTGGCTTCCTGCGCCTGCAGTGCCTCCATGTCGGTGGCGGCGGCCAGGCTCTGCAGGCGCGCGGCCAGGTCATCATGTTCGGCCGGCAGATCTTCCGGTTGCACCCGGAATTTTCGCGCCGTCGCATGCAGGTCCGACATCCGGTTTTCCACCTGCTGCAGGCGGGCTGGATCGAGCTCGACCCGACCCAGATAGTCGTTCAATCCATACACCGCTTCCTGCAACTGGATGCGGGCCGGCTCCAGCAGCTCCAGTACCGGCTTCAAGGCCGCATCGATGTCGGCCAGCTTGCCCAGCTTTTGCGTCAGCGAGGTCAGTTGCGACAGCATCGGCTGCTCGGATTCGGAAATTGCATCGAGTGCTTCCTGCGCGCCTTCGATCAGGCCGGCGGCATGCGACAGGCGACTGTGTTCGTTGCTGACTTCGGTCCATTCACCGGGCCTGGCGGCCAGCTTGGCCAGTTCGCTCACCTGCCACTCCAGCCGGTCGCGTTCGATCAGCACATTTTTTGCATTGGTCTCGAATTCCGCGCGCTGGCGAGCAATGCCGCGCCAGGTCTTGAAGGCGGCCGCGACTGCCCGGGCCTCTTCCTGCAAACCGGCCTGCGTGTCGAGCAGCAGTCGTTGCGCATCGTTCTTGAGCAGAGACTGGTGCGCATGCTGACCGTGGATATCAACCAGCATCTCGCCCAGTTCGCGCAACTGCGTGGCGGTCGCGGCGATGCCGTTGACGAAAGCCTTCGAGCGACCGGCATTGTCGATCACCCGCCGCAGCAGCACGCCGCCCTCGTCCTGCGTGAATGCATGCGCCTCCAGCCAGGCGGCAGCCGCTGGCCCGACCGAAAAATCCGCCGTGATGTCAGCCCGGTTCGCGCCTTCGCGCACCACGCTGGCGTCGCCGCGCCCGCCCAGTGCCAGCGCCAGGGCATCGATCAGGATCGACTTGCCGGCGCCGGTCTCGCCCGTGAAGACGGAAAAGCCGCTGGCAAAATCGAGTTCGATCAGGTCGACGATGACGAAGTCACGAATGGAAAGCGTACGGAGCATGCGGCGATGTCGGAGGCAAATAGGTGGAGGTGCAATCGCGCAGGTGCCGGTCTGGATAACCGCAGGAGTGTCAATGGCAGCGTGCAGGCGGGCGTGTGAGTGGTCGTCGAAGTGATTGGTGGCTGCAGCAGTGTAGGACTGCAATTATTTTAACCGACCTTCGACCGACGGATATTCGTTCCAGTGCAGCTTCTCGCGCAGGGTATCGTAATAGCTCCAGCCTTGCGGATGCAGGAACGTGATCGCATGAGCGGAGCG
>JAYTLK010000051.1:0-1642 GCA_043729515.1 Herminiimonas sp. | reverse complement strand
GCGGCAAGCGCATTCGGCTGGCTCGCCTGGTTGTCGGTATTGATGGTCACCGACAGATTGCCGTGCGCGACCGCGCAGGCTTCGAGCGTGACCGATTGATTCATCACCACCGAGCCGGTCCGGGCATTCAGGATCACCTTGGCGCTCATCTGCGCCGGCGTCACGTTGATCGATTCCAGCGCACCCAGAAAGCTCACCCGCTCGTCGCTGAGCACGGGCGCCCGGACCCGGATCACGCGCCCGTCGACGGCAGCGGCTGTTTCGGCACCAAAGCGCGCATTGATTGCCTCAACCACCTTGGTGGCAGTGGAAAAATCGCTTTCCTTCAATTCCAGGTTGATCGTGTTGCCCTGCCCGACCGAGGACGCTACCGCGCGCTCGACCGTGGCGCCTGCAGAGATGCGACCGACGCTCAGATGATTGACGACCTTGGAGCTGCCACCGGCGGATGCACCGACACCACCGACCAGCACGTTACCCTGTGCCATGCCGTAAATTTGCCCGTCCGCGCCCTTCAAGGGTGTCATCAGGAGCGTGCCGCCACGGATGCTTTTTGCGTTACCCATCGATGACACCGTGACATCCAGTGTCTGCCCCGGCTGTGCGAAGGCCGGCAGCGACGTCGTGACCATGACGGCAGCGACATTCTTCAATTGCAGCGTGGTGCCGGGCGGCAGATTCACACCCAGTTGCTGCAGCATGCTGACCACGCTTTGCACCGTAAACGGCGTCTGGGTGGTCTGATCGCCACTGCCGTCCAGACCCACCACCAGGCCGTAACCGATCAACTGGTTTTGCCGCACGCCCTGGATCGACGCCAGATCCTTCAACCGCTCGGCGTGCGCATCCAGTGTCGGCAACAGACCGGCCGTGGCCACGATGGCAGGCAACAGGCGGCGCCCGATGGTGCGCAGGAAAGAATGCTGGAGTCGGTCAAGTTTCATGCGAAAGCCTCATTCAGAGCGGCAGCGCGCTCAAGAAAAAACGGGTCAGGGCCGACATCACGTCAGCCTTGTCGAGCCGGGAATTGGTGCGGTACTCGACCCGCGCATCGGCGACCTGCGTCGATGGCACCGTGTTCCCGGCCAGGATCGTGTCCGGATTGACGACACCGGAAAATCGGATGAATTCGGCGCCACGGTCGAAGGCGACCTGTTTTTCGCCACTGACGACCAGGTTGCCGTTGGCCAGAACGTCGAGCACGGTCACGCCGATCACGCCGTTGAAATTGTTGCTCGAACTGGCCGCGCCCTTGTCTTCGAACTTGCTGGCGCCAGAGGCCGACAGTGTCAGGTTGGCGCGTGCCGCAGCCGACAGTCCGAAGAGGGTCGACGGCGTGAACGAAGCGCTGTTGGTGCGGCTGGCAGAGTCACCGGCGGCCTTGGCTGCGGACGTTTTTTCAGTGATGACGATGGTCAGGATGTCGCCCACCAGGCGCGCGCGCCGGTCTTCGAACATCGGCCGGTAAGCCGCCACCTGAAAGATCGCACCATTGGCCACCGGTGCCGGGCGCGCAGTCGGCAGCACGGCAGTCGTCGGCATTTGCACGATGGTGCTCGGCGTCGTGGCGCAACCGGCGGCCAGCGCCGCCAGCATGGCGACGGCGATCAGATTGAAACGGGAAGTGAATGTTTTCATGGCC
>JAYTLK010000050.1:0-3453 GCA_043729515.1 Herminiimonas sp. | reverse complement strand
GTCACCTATCTGCTGCCCTATGCGGCAGACGCCGATGCGGTACGCGACCGCAGTGCAACCCGTCACTTTCGCCACCACAGCATCGTTGTGGCCGCCAGTAAAGAGCAGGTGGTCTATGAAGTGCGCAAGGGCGGCGGCATACCGATCGACATCCGTGTCATCAAGCCCTCGCTGTCGTTTTTCAATCCGGTCACGCGCGACTACAAGCAGCAATTCATGCTGGCGATCTTTTTCAACACGCAGGCGGGACTGTCTGCCGGGCGCGCCTTGAAGCTGGTGATCGAAGCCGAAAACGGCCCGCTGCGCCAGCGCCTGAATTACGCGTATCTGATTCTTGATGGCGGTGGCAGCTTTCTTGAAGCGATGGACGCGCTCGACTTCTTCGACCCGACCACGCTGGCGATCATGGAAGCAGGCGAAAAGACCGGCACGCTCTCGAATGCGATCAACACCGCCGTCGAGTACTACCATGCCCGCGCTGGCACGCTGAAGGTCTTGATGGGCACCGCAGTGTTTACCTCGGTCGAAGTCGCTTTCTCGATCCTGTCGCTGATCGGCAATCGCGCTGCCGTGCTGCCGGCAATCGAAAAAGAAATCTCGGAAAACGCCTCCCCGGAAAAAGTCGCCTCGATCAAGCACGGCATTGCGGTTGCTTATTTCGCCAATGACCTGATGCTCGTGATTTCGCTGGCATTGGTCATCGCGGCCATGGTCGCGGCGTACGGTTATCTCAACGGCAGCAAGACCTTCCGCAAGAAGGTCGACGACATCATCCTGAAGGTGCCGGCGATTCGCGACATCGTGCTGCATGGCGCCGTCACCAACAGCGCCAAGGTAGCGGTGTCTTTGATTCGCGGCGGCGTCGACCTGATCGCCTCGATTGCAATCGCCGAAAAAGCCTCGCGGGTGCCACGTGTCGTTGAATACTGGAACAGTGCCGTACGCCGCATCCAGGATGGCGAAGACATTTCAACGGCGCTTGCGCAAAACCCGCTGGAGAATTCCGAGCGCACCTTGATCCGCTCCCACACTGATCGCAGCCATCTGGCGCGTGCCTATGAAGTCATCGCCGAGCGACGCGCCACGCTGGCCCAACGCGCCGCCCGCAAGTTCCAGGTGTTCTCGTTTATCTCGACGCTGGTGTTTTCGCTGGTGGCTGTGCTGATCGCCCTGTTCGTCGCCCTGATCCAGAGCCAGGGCACCATGACTTCGCTGACCTCGCTCTAGGAATGCCATGACGCCATTGACTTCAGCAAGTTTCGACAGCGCCTACGGCAGCATGATCGCCGGCGCCGTGCCGATGCATAGCGGCGACGTCGACAAGACCGTCTTCATGATGGCGCAGGATGTACTCGGTACGCCGCGCATGCACCTCTTGGTATCAGCCGACCCGGCCAGCGCGACGGTGTACTACCTGGCTGCGCCGTCGAGCGGCTTTACATCAATACCTGCGTTCGCCACAGCGCTGGCTGCGTGCATGCCGACCCATCCGCAGCATCAGGGCGACGGTATTTATTTTCTGGCGGATATCAACCTCTCGGTCGCGGTAGAAAAAACGCGAGATCAGATCCGCCTGGTGGCCAACAGCAGCGACGCCATGCGGGAGTGGCTGGCCGAACGCAGCGACATACCGGTCTACCCGGTCGAGGCCAGCGCACCGTGGACGATGGAATCGGTGCCGGGCGCCTACCGTCGCCTGGCCGACGGCATCTCGCTGCGCACCGCCAAGTATTCATCGGTGATCGGCGTCATTGCGCTGCTGATGTATGGCGCCGCAGCGGTTGGCGTCTCGGTCCAGGATGCAGCGGCAGATCAGTCGAACCAGGCCAACATGCGGGCCATCAATGAAGCGGTGACCCGCATCGACTTCGTCTCGCCCCTGGCGCAGCAGGTCGCACGCGTGCAGCGGGTCTCGGCCCTGGTGGTGCGGGCCGGTGGCTGGATCGAGGA
The DNA here is from genome assembly GCA_043729515.1 of Herminiimonas sp. GTDB lineage: Bacteria > Pseudomonadota > Gammaproteobacteria > Burkholderiales > Burkholderiaceae_D > JANXSS01. The sequence goes on along the minus strand of JAYTLK010000050.1, from coordinate 1,503 downwards.
ATACGACTTAAAAGACGGCACCGAAAAATTCGTCCTCATGATGCCGGCCTGGATCACCAAGGACTACATCGACGCACTCGGTGCGCGGGTCGAGGCAGACCAGTCCACCGACGAGAACCTGGTGCGGGTCTCGCTCGGCATGCCGCTGCCGGGTACCACGCCAGTGATGCGCCCGCTAATGGCCCTGCCGCCCGCAACCCCATTGCCACCGCCGGCAGCAGGCGACAAGCGACCCGCTGCGAGCCCGGTCGCAACTGACAGAACGCAGGCACAACGCCCATGAAAAATCCATTCAAGACGACGGCGACAGCAGCTGTTCTGAGGCCGATGACCGCAACAGCGCAAGCTGCCATTGCCGGCGCTGCGCCATTTGATTCTACCGACCGCAATGCGGCGTCAGCCGGCACGCATGTGATGGCAAAAATGCTCAACCATCTGGCGCCATTTGCAGGCAGCGCCATACAGAACTTCACGCTGGTGGCGCCGCTGCTGCTGGTGGCTGCGGTCGTGCTGTCGGTGCTCGCCGTGCGGGAGTCGTCGACCTTCATCTCCGCTTTCACGCGCGGCGTCAAAAGCGCCGAGGTCAAGAAAATGGCGCCGCTGGTTGAAAAAAAGATCCTGGCTCCAGCAGATTACCAAAGCGCGGCCAACGTCATTGCCAAGAACAATCCGGCGGTACAGGTCACGTTGTCGCGCGCACGCATGTCGATCATCCTGAGCGTCAAGGACCCCGCGCTCCTGCCCGAATTCATCTACGCGATGGTCACCATTCAATCGTACCGATCCGGCGTTGCGTGGAACGCCGGCCGCCTCTGCCTGAACAAATGCGATGGCAGTAGTGCGGCAACAGCAGAAATCACTGGTTATACACAGGCGATTTTTTTTTCCGGACTGCGGCCCAGCTAGAAGCAGTCTTTCATCCGTCACCTTTACGAGAGAAAAATCATGAGCGAACCGATCTACAACCGCAAAGCAATCGCAGCCGTCATCGCCGGCGTCACCATGCTTGCCGTCGGCGCGGCTTACCTGGGCATGGACGTACTTGGCTCGGCAGCGGCAACCGATGCCAAAAAAGAAGCCAGCAAGATCGCAGCGCCCGCCGCCGCCGGCTTGTCCAACGTCAAGGTTGTGGCCAGTGTCGATGGGGCTGAAATCACCGAAGCCGAACTGCTGCCGTTCCTGAACGCCGGCCTCGACAAGGCAATTGCAATCGACCGTGCCATCAACAAGGTGGTCGCCGCCAACACTGCCGACAAGCTCTACAAGACGGTCTCCAAGAGCGCCATGCAAAGCGCCAAGAACGACATCCTGGCCAATGTCTATGTCAATGAACGCTCGACCGAAGTGCGCAACGCCGTGACCGAAGCCGACATCAAGCAGTTCTACCAGGAGCGGGTCAAGGTCGAGGACTTCACCACCATGCGCCTGCGGTTCTTTGTCTCGGTCGATCCGAAGGAAGCACAGGAGGTCTATGACGGCGTTGGACGCGGAGACAAAGAGGCA
>JAYTLK010000049.1:0-7572 GCA_043729515.1 Herminiimonas sp. | reverse complement strand
CGCGATACCCGGCGCGGTGAAACGGTCAAGGCGCTGGTGGTGCTGCAGGAGGCAGCACGCGGCCTGGTGACGCCGGTCCAGGTGATTGAATGGGCGCATGCAAACATGGCGGCCTACAAGGCACCGCGCATCGTCGAATTCGTCGATGCCTTGCCGAAGTCACCCTCGGGCAAGGTGCAGTGGCGCGAATTGCAGGAACAGGCGATGCAGGGCCAGCAGGCGCCGTAGATGGCGCCCGAGCCTTACACCGTGGCGATCGGCGTCACCGGCGAGCCGACCGCGCCCGGCAGGCGCAGCGGCGGCGCGGTCAGCATGAAGCGATGCCGCCCATGTGCATGCAGCCAGTCGGCCAACTCCTGCAGATACCAGAGTTCGCCCAGCGGCAGCCCAAGCTTGAAGAGGCAGTGATGATGCAGCGGTAGAACCGATTTCCTGCCGCTCTTGCTTACTGCCGGATACGCCTCCACTGCGTAATTGTCAGCCACCAGGGCGCTGATGCCGCTGTCGGTGATCCACGCCAGCAAGCGTGCATCGCGGCCGTCGAGCACCGCGCAGGAATCATGCAGAATCGATGCGTCCGGCGTGCCGCCCATCTCGACGATCAGTTCGGCAAAGCCGGTGCGCAGCAGCAGCACGTCGCCCGGCTCCACCACCACGCCGTCGGCCTGCATCATCGCCTGCAATTGCGCGAAGCCGATCAAGGTGCGTGCCCGTCCGACATGGCGCTGCAGATCGATCAGCACGCCGCGGCCTTGCATGCCGTGCGCGGCCATGTGTTCGATGCCAAGATGTCTTGCATATGAGAGATGGACACCCGGTGCGCCGCAATCATGTTCGGACGGCACGTCCTGTCCATCGTCGCCGTAGTGCAAGGGACCGGCCACATCGGGCCCGGCCCGATAGCCGTTGTAGTACACCATCTCGTCAACGCCGTCGCCGTCGGCATCGAAACGGGCGCCGACATGGGCCAGCGCATCCCACTGGGTCGAGTACTGCAGCGACAGCAGGACCTGGTCATCGGAGACGATGTCGATGGCATCAGCGTCGAGCCGCGACATCGGAAAATTCAGCATCGGCAAGGCGCCGCGGTAGGTCGGTTGCAGACGCGGCGGATGACGCCGGCCATTGAGCAGATTGCCGCCCGGCAGATCGAGCGGCAGCGACAGGCAGAAGGTCCTGCCTTCGACGACTTCGGCAGCACCCTTGCGGACCTGCTCCGCCGCCATGAGGTTGACCCGGCCCAATTGATCGTCGGGCCCGAAATCGCCCCAGGTGGAGTCGGTGGGACGGTGTTGCCAACGCATGCGAGTCTCCCGGATGTCATGTGTGCCAGACGCTACCTTTGCCGCCGCATGCACGTCAAGCACTTCCTCGGACACTGTTCCTGCGCCCGGCCGGCGTGCAGGAACACAGGCGCAGCACTTGCCGATTGCCCATTTGTCGACGCTCTGGCAAGCATTGGCATCTGCTATCTTGTCGCCTCCGATGGTCGGCAGATCGCTTCGGTGCCAAGCTTTGAGCCGGCGATTTTGCCCTAAGTGGCCCGGCGTACAGAAGCATGTGCGCTCGTCTAATAGACTCAAAGAAACTTTATGCACACGTACTCCTTTGGACGACCCCATGCAACCGGTTACTGATCTCGCGGAAATGGACAGTCCCGGCCGACAACACGGTGCGCCGGCGTTCGTGCGCGTGGCGGTTCTGTGCCGCATGCCGCATCAGGGCGCGCGCTGGGCCAGCGCGGCGGGCGAGGTGCTGGCTGCGGACCTGGTTGCGCAGGGCCTGACCCATTTCGAGTATTTCCCGATCGACTACACCAACCCCGAAAGCGGTGACGCCATTGTTCGCGTCTTCGATCAGGTAGGTGCGAGCCAGCATGAGAACGATGCCGATCGTATCGGCCTGGGCGGCCAGGCGGAGATCGAAGCGGGCCGGGAACAGCCGTTCGACGCCCTCGTGATTGCCGGCGGCGCCGACCTCGACAGCGATATCGGCATGATTCATCGGGTGCTGGCGCCGGGCATGCGGGAGGCGGTCGTTCCGGTCCTGTGCGCCATCGGCGCCGACGATGCAAGAACGATCCTGGGAGACAGTGCCTGGCGTGTTTTCACAGACCCGCTGCGGCTGCTCGAATCGATCGCCGCTGCGGTGCGCCCGGCCGGGCCGACGCCGGAGGCGCTATGCGGACAGATCCGCTCGCTCGGCGAATTCCTGGTCACGGAACAGGCCATCGAAGCGCGCATCTTGCGGGATGCAGCGCTGATGCCGGCTCTGCAGCGGCATGTCGCGCGTCACGAGCAGGCGCTTTCCGTTTCCCAGGCGAGTGCTCGCGGCGCGGCTGCCCGACTGCAGGGACGGCTGATGCGTGAATCCGGCCGGCTGGAGCAAGTTCGCGCGCGTCTCGATGCCGGGCTGACCCAGGCGCAGCAGCGCGGCATGCGGCAGTCACGGCGCGGCATCGGTTTCCTGCGGATCACCGTGCTGGCGATTTTTCTGACCGTGGCAGCGGTGCTGTGGTGGCTTACCTCGCCGGCGACAACCGTATTTTTCAGTGGCTGCGCGCTGGTGCTGTTAAGCGCCGCTTACGTCGGTATCGGCAACCGGATTGCCGACCGTGAGACCTGACTGACCGGAAAGAACCATCATGAACCAACACCATGCCGCAATGATCACCCGCGCCCGCCAGGACGCAGCCGATGACCATGACGTCCTGAATGCCTTGCTCCAGCGCCTCGAACAATCGGAGGCGCTGTCTCTGGACGAGCTCGATGACATCATCCTGCAGGCCGATGTCGCCTACCGCGATCGTGTCGCCCGCCTCGAACAAACGCGGCAGATGCTGGCGCGCCTGGCCAACGGCAGCGCCGAGCCTTCATGAGCGCGTCAGAGCGCCAGCAACAGCCTGGCACGCCGCGCCGCCGGCTCGGCGCTCTTGAGGCAGCGGCGGCCATGGCCGTCATAGTCCTTTGCCTGGCGGCGCTGGCGAGCATGACTGGGCTACTGCCGGCATCGATGCAGATGACCGTCCGTCAATCCGATGCGCCTGCAGCATCGGCAGTGGCAATTGAGCCGGATACGCAGGCAGGCGTCACGGTGGCGGCGCCAGCCGTGGCCATGCCGCAAAATTCTGTCGGTCCCGTCAGCGCCACCGACGCGGCGGTGGCATTGGATACCGCTGCAACCGCAACTGCCGCGAATGCTGTAGCTGGTGTAGCTGCCATCAACGAGGCAGATCGGCGGCCCGGCTCCATCGCACTGGCGCAAACCACCCGCATGGCGTCGGTCGCACCGCAACGCCGCCATCGCCACGATCATGCCTCCCGAGAGGGCACCAGGGACCGCGCCGGCCATGCGCCGGGCAAAACCGGCAAGACGCGTGAGCAAGTAACTGCCGAATTAATGCAATCCAAGCGTGACGGCACCTATCCGGCGCAAAGCGAAATATATCGATAGCGACGGTGTGGCGATGCATATCCGGGCACAGCGCCCCCACGTGCCACACAATTAATGCTCATAAGTAAATAATTCAACAAAATTGACTTCTCAGTGGTAATGTTTCAGGCCGCGCTCGGCGTTTTCAGCCATTTGATCGCCCGCGGCATTCTTCATTCACCACTTGACGTCGCACGACGCCCGCCTGCTGGCATGGCGCGCATGGCAGCGTCGGTCATTACCAAGGTCGCATCCGTCATGCCAGATATTGCCGTTGCCGAAATCACCGCCGTCGGCATTCCTGCCGCAAACAGCGCAATGTATTCCCCTCTCTCCGGCGCCAACGCTGGCGGGCAGGCGCCATTGACCAAAGAACGAATCCTGAACGAACTGACGCCCTTCGCCCGGCGCAGCAACCTGATCGGCCTGTCCTGGTTCCTGCAGGATTACGTGGTGTATTGGGCTGCAATCGGCCTGGTGCTGTTCGCCCCGTGGATGACGGTGAAGGTCGTGGCGAGCATTGTCGCCGGCGTCCGGCTGGCTGCGTTCTACACCCTGGCGCATGACGCGGCACACAATACGCTGGTCGCCAACCGCAGGCTCAACTACGTGCTCGCCATGTTGCTGTCGGTGCCGGCGTTGCAGAATCATCGGTTGTGGCTAATCGATCATCATCAGCAACATCATCCGAAAACCAACGGTCCGCAGCATGATTTTTACCAGCCGTTTTCAAAGCAGCAGTTCGATCGCCTGTCGCCGCTGCGCCAGCATTACGAGCGATTCATCCGGGCACCGAACGGGATTGGTTTTGCCATCAACTTCTTCTTTCCCTGGGTGCTCGGCACGCGCGTCATGCCGGATGGGGCCACACCGGCAAAATCGCGCCGCTCGGCCTGGGCTTATTTCACCGTCCTGATGCTGTATCAGGCCGCTTTTGCAGCCGCCCTGATCACGGTGGCCCATCTTGCACCGCCATCGGCGCGGCTGGGCACCGCATCCGCCCTGCTGCTGGGGGTCGCCTTGCCCCTGTTCGTCTATGCACTGGTTACCGGCGCATCGCTCTACGTGATGCATACGCATCGTCGGATTCCCTGGTTCGCGGCCGACATGCCGCGCATCGGCGACCATGCACAGGAGCTTTGCGCCACCCACATGACCGTGCCGCCAATTCTGGCGCGGCTGACCTTCAATGTCTTTGCCCATTCAGCCCATCATGCGCATCCCGGCATTCCGGTGTATCACCTGATGCGTGCCCAGCGGCATCTCGACGGGCTGCTCGGCAACCGCGGCGTGGTCGAGAAACTCAGCCTGTCCGGCACCATTGCCACGATGCGGGCATGCAAGCTGTATGATTTTGACAAGCACCAGTGGCTGGATTTCGACGGCAAGCCAACCGCGCCACCGATCGACCTGGCCAAGCGCGGCGCCTGATTGCGCCAGACTGCGTCACTCCCCCTGATCACACGCCCTCACGGGCCGCTTCCCCAAAAAAAGACCCGCGACCGGGTCTTTTTTAATTAGTTCCCCTTAAGAAAGTTAATTATTGTGCCGTTACTGGACCACGGGCAAAGCTGTCCGGCAAGGTCCTGGACGTACATGCATGCGCGCCAGTCTCCCTGCGTTACTTTTCTGAAAACCTACCGTGTCGTTTCGGGTCAAACCGACCTGCGGCTCATTTACGCTCGGAAAGCAGATCGTCATGGATATGGTTCCCTTTATTGCCCCCGAAGATCTGGACAGCCCCCAGTTGTTCACCCATTTCGGCACCAGCAGCCCGTACTGGAAGCTGGCTGTTGACAGCGACGCGCTCGAACTCTCGGGTGACGACATCACCGCCACGATCGCACTCGAACTGACGTCGGCGCAGGCGCAGCAGGTCCGCGCCATGACAGGCGTGATTTCCAGCGTGGCGCTGTCGGTATCGATCTTCGGCACCACGATCTGTTTGCTGCTGGTCGGCCGCAAATACGACAAGTGGCTCTGGAGCGGTACCGCCGCCCATTACCGCGATACCGCCGCCGTCGCCTCGGCCCTCGAGTCGGGGTTGAGCTTTGCAGAGCAGGTCGTCTCGGAAGTCAATTCCCTGGTCTGCATCTTCGACAGCAAGGGCCGCATCAAGCGTTTCAATCGTTTGTGTGAAGAACTGGCAGGCATCAAGGAAGTCGATGTGCTGGGCAAGAATGCCTTCGACCTGTTCATGCCGCCGGAAGCGCGCGAGGATTCCCGCGCCGGCGTATCGAATTTTTTCGCAGCAGAAAAGACCTTCGAGACCATCCGGCCGATTAACACGACCAACGGTCAGCGCATGATCAAATGGCGCAACACGATCATCGAATCCGGCACCGGCGAGCCGGAAAGCTACATGGTCTGTTCCGGCACTGATGTGACGGAAGAACTGCGGGCGCAGAGCCGGCTGTTCGAATTGGCCAATACCGATACGCTCACCGGGTTGCCAAACCGGCATGCGATCGAGGAACGCATCGCACAGGCAGTGCAAGCGCCTGACGCTGCGCCGTTCAGCCTTCTGTTTCTCGACCTCGACAATTTCAAGAAGGTCAATGATGCCTATGGCCATGTGACCGGCGATGCCTTGATCAAGGAAGTGGCGATCGCGCTGGGTGAATCGCTGCCATCGGGCGGTTTCATCGCCCGCCTGGGTGGCGATGAATTCCTGATCATGATCGAACAACCGGCGATCATTGCCGCCGAAGTCGCAGCCACCGCGATTCTCGAGCGCATGAAGCAGCCCTTCAAACTGCAGCGCGCCGAGGTCTATTCCGGCTGCTCGATCGGCATCGCCCGTTACCCGGATCATGGCGCCACGCTCGAAGCCCTGGTGCGCAGCGCCGACACCGCCATGTATGTCGCAAAGGATGCCGGCCGGCGCACTTTCCGCATCTATGCCGACGACATGAACCTGAAGGTCGAGCAGTACATGTGGCTCGACACGAACATGCGTCATGCGCTGGAGCAGAACCAGTTCGAACTGTACTACCAGCCGAAAGTGGCTTTGCACGACAGCCAGATCCATGGCGTGGAAGCGCTGATCCGCTGGAATCATCCGCAGCGCGGCCTGATTCCGCCTGGAGAATTCATTCCCTACGCCGAAGAGTCAGGCCTCATCGTGCCGCTCGGGAAATGGGTCATGGAAGCGGCTGCAAGACAGGCGGCGGTGTGGAAGAAACAGGGCCATGCGATCCGGATCGCGATCAACATCTCTGCCCGCCAGCTGCGGGTGCCGTCGATCCTGCAGGATTTCACGCAGGCGGTGCTGAGCAACGGCCTGTCTCCCTCGTTGATCGATCTGGAGCTGACCGAAAGCTGCCTGGTCGAGGACGAGCAACTGGCGCATCGCCTCATCCGCATGTTCCGCGAACTCGGCGCCCAGGTGCACCTGGATGATTTCGGCACCGGCTATTCATCGCTGTCGCAACTGGCACGCCTGCCGCTGGATGTATTGAAGCTCGATGGCACCTTCATCCAGTCGATCCACACCGATGCCAAGGCGCGGGCCCTGGTGCGCTCGATGGTGGCGGTTGGCCATGAACTGGACCTGAAGATCGTTGCCGAATGCGTCGAGACGCGGGAACAGGCAGATTTTCTGCACAGCATTGGGGTTGACTTCGCGCAGGGTTTTCTATTCGCCAGGCCGATGCAAGTCGCTGCCATATCGGCGTTGCTGGTCAAGCGCGCAACGAATGTGTTGCGGTTGCATGGTTGAAGGTGCGGTTGTGGCTAGTGCCGCACTGTCCGGCGCGCGGCCCGGGAAGGAACATGGTCTGAGCCGCCATACGGCGCTCACTCCAGTTCGACATCCGAGGCAACGGCCAGGTTCGACACCAGCTTGATCACCGGCTGCTCCCGAACCGTCCGCCGGTTCTGCAGCATCACCAGCCGCTCCATGTAGGCCAGATCCTTTTCAGTCAGGCGAAAGGCCGATTCTGCCCAATCCTCGGTAATGTCGAGCAGTTCCGAGCGGGTGATCGGCAGCACCCGCCGGCGGGTGCGCAGCATGGCGTGTATGCCGTTGAGTTTCGGGCGCAGGCTGTCGATGAAGGTGCGGGTCGCCTTGTAGGCGTCGCCCGGCTCGAACAGGCGGTCGACCAAGCCTTTCTCATGATGCCATTCTGCACTCTGGGA
>JAYTLK010000048.1:0-11307 GCA_043729515.1 Herminiimonas sp. | reverse complement strand
GTGTTCCGACACGGCATTGGTGTTGGCCGCCAGGTTGCTTTTTACCTCGTCGCGATAGAAATCTTCCCGTACACCGGCCACGGTGCGAAACCAGCTGGTCCACCTGGTCGCATTCTCGGCATGAAAACCGATGCTGCGTTCAATCACGTGATCTTCACGGGTGGTGGAGAGGCGCTGGCGCGCCTGGGTTGAATACAGACCATTGAAGATATTGTCGTTCTGGAATTGCAGGCCGACTGTGTTCTCGGATTGGTAGCCTGCCAGCAGCGTTTGCCAGGTGTGGCTTGCATTGATGGCGGTCGTCACCCGCCGGTCGGGCTGGTTGAACTGGTCGCCGTTGACAGGGTTGTCCAGGAAGTAGGTAAAGTTCGAATACAGATCGAGCTGGTTGCGCAACACATGGGCATTGATCCACGTCGATGTCGTGTCGGTGCTTTTTTGCCAGGCGGCCGAGAGGCTCTGGCGCCGCGCATTGCCGCCGTCGCTTGGATCGAGGGTATCGAAGCGGCCACTTAGCAGACCGGAATCAATCGCTCGCTGCGGTATCTGGTCGGTCGCGTTCCAGCGCGCCCGATAGGCCATCAGACTGAGGTTGATGCCGTCAGCCTCTGTCCCTTCGCTGTAGCGCAATACGCCATTGGCCTTGCGGTAATCGTCGCCATGCACAAACGGGCCATCGTTATGGAACAGTTCCAGCGCGTACAGCAGGTGCCCGTTCCAGAATGCAGGGGAATCGGCCAGCAGCGTGCGCCGAAATCCATTCTGACCAACGCCGACGCTGGCGATGCCGGCGTCGAGCCGGCTGGCATACAACACGCTGACCGCACCCGCGGAAGCGAAATCGCCCTGCTCTGCGTAATACGGCCCCTTGCGATACTCGACCCGTTGCGCCAGTTCCGGAATGAGGAAATTCAGATCGGTCCAACCCTGGCCATGCGCATGGGTACGCTGATTGACGAGCATGCCGTCGACGGTGGTACGCAGGTCGGTGCCATGATCGAGGTTGATGCCGCGCAGGTAGAACTGGTTCGCCTTGCCCTCGCCGCTGTGCTGGCTGACGATCAGTCCAGGCGTCGCCTCCAGCAGCTCGCCCGGCCGATAGACAGTCCGTGCCTCGAGCTGCTTCTGCGTGACGACGCCCGCGCTGGCGGCGTTGGCAATGCCGATCTGGCTGTTGCGCGAAGCTTCGATGACGATCTCCTGCAGCGTCTCCGCCGCAGCAACCAACACCGGACCAGCAGCGGCAACAGAAGCAGCAGAAGCACCAGAAGCAGCAGAAGCAGCAAACCCCACCCCCTCTGCCCAAACAACCGCCGGAGCAGCAAACACACCCATCAAAACAGACACGATGCAACGAAGCCGCAAAAAGCGTTCTGCCCCAACAATTGAATAACCCATCAGAGGCCTCGGAAAAAGGGCAGTTAAGACGAAAGTAGAATTCATCATACGATGATTGGCGACAGCGCGTGATGAAACGCAATTTAGCGTAACCTCTTACGCGCCACTGCTCCGTTCAGATTCAGGATTGCGCACGAATCCGCCATCCTTCCACCACCTCCATGATGACCAAAAGATTGATCGCTCCCGCCGCCATGTCCTGCCTGCGTCAACTGTCGATCGCAATTGTCGCCGCTTGCACGCTTTTCTCCAGCGCCCCCGCCTTGTCCCACGAATTCTGGATGTTCGCATCGCCCTACACGACGCCGGTGGGCGCCTCTGCCAAAATCGATCTGTTCGTCGGGCAGTTCTTTGATGGCGAACTGATTCCACTGACGGCGCAGTACGTGACCGATTTCCAGCGAATTTCCGCCATCGGCACCGACAATCTGTTGCGTCGCGTGCCGCGCACCGGCCCCAATGGCATCACGCTGCCGATGGAGCGGGCAGGCAGCCAGTTGCTGGCCATCGACACCCATCCGAATTTCGTCAAGCTTTCGGCCGACCAGTTCACTTATTATCTGGCCGATGAAGGCCTGGCCGCCATCCGGAAGCTGCGTGATGCTTCCGGCCCGCCGAAAAGGATCAACCGCGAGCGATATCGGCGGCACATCAAGGCCTTGCTGCAGGTAGGCGATGTTGGCGATCCGGCAAATCAGGCAGCCGCTGCCGAAGAAATCGCCCTGCGCAAGACCGGACAGCGACTGGAGATTCTTCCCTTGTCCGATCCGCGTCGCGCTGCACCAACGGCTGCCACCGGATTTCAAGTGCTGTTCGAGGGCAAGCCGCTCGGTGGCGGCATGATCAAGGCCTGGAACAAGCATGACGGCCAGACGGTCCTGCTGCGCGCAGTAACCGATGCCGATGGGATGGCACGCATGACGCTGCCTTTTTCTGGCGTCTGGATGCTCAGCACGGTGCACATGCTGCCGGTTGCGAATGACCCGGCGCTGGACTGGGAAAGCCTGTGGTCCAATCTCACCTTCGAGATCGCTGCGCCGTCTGCGCCGCCTGCGGTGCCTGCCCTCGCTCGATAGTGCGCCCGGCACGTCAACCGTGATCACCCGGCGCTTGCGGCAATCCGTGATGTGCCGTGATCGGCAGGCACGCGCGGCAGCCTGTGTTTGCCGAGCGGCAGGGTCAGCATGGCTTGCGTGTCTGTTTTGTCAACATCCGGGCAATACGGGTTGGAAACTTTGCTGATACCATTTGGTCATGCAAAATAACGACGAAATGCCGGTGACCCGGATGCCGGTCTCGGCTGCCATCCGCGCCCGCCTGGTCAAGGCCAGAAAACGCTTCCACTCCAACGACAACATCGCCGAATTCATCGAACCCGGTGAGCTCGAGCTCTTGCTCGATGAAGTCGAATCGAAGATGAAGGGCGTGCTGGAAAGCCTGGTCATCGATACCGAGCATGATCACAATACCGGCGAGACGGCGCGCCGGGTGGCGAAGATGTATCTGAACGAGGTTTTTCGCGGGCGTTACGTGCCACGGCCGGCGATCACCGAGTTTCCGAATGTCGAGCATCTGAACGAACTGATGATCGTCGGCCCGATCATGGTGCGCAGCGCCTGCAGTCATCACTTTTGCCCGGTGATCGGCAGGGTCTGGATCGGCGTGCTGCCCAATGAACATACCAACGTCATCGGCTTGTCGAAATATGCGCGTCTGGCCGAATGGATCATGGGCCGGCCGCAGATTCAGGAAGAGGCGGTGGTCCAACTGGCCGACCTGATCCAGGAACGTACCCAGCCCGACGGCCTGGCCATCGTCATGGAAGCAACCCACTATTGCATGTCCTGGCGCGGCGTGAAGGACATGGACAGCCGGATGATCAATTCCGTCATGCGCGGCTCGTTCCTGAAAAACCCGCATCTGCGGATGGAATTTCTATCGCTGATTCCGAGAAAGGATTAATCAAGATGCTCATGCGCCTGCTCTACGTAAGCCGCGCCACCACGCCGGAGAACCTCGAAACCGAGTCGATTCTTACTGCGTCGCGCCGCAACAATCCGCCGATCGGCATCACCGGCATCCTCTGCTACGGCGGCGGCATTTATCTGCAAGCGATCGAAGGCGGACGGCATGCGGTCAACTCCTTGTTCAACAGGATCATCCGCGACCCTCGTCATATCGACGTCGAACTGCTGCACTACGAAGAGATCAGCGAACGGCGTTTTGGCGGTTGGACCATGGGGCAGGTCAATCTGGCCAAGATCAATGCGTCGATCGTGCTGAAATATTCACCGCTGCCGGAGCTCGATCCCTACTCCGTGCCAGGCACGGTATCGCTGGCGCTGCTGGAAGAATTGATGGCCAGTGCCTGCATCATGGGCCGCGCCTGAGCGGTCGCGGTGCATGCGTTGAAATCGATCGGCTTGCCGCTTCGGCAATGCCATGATCGACACACTCGGTTGTTGCATTCTGCTGCGATACAACATCACTTTTAATTGCCTGCACGCATTATTTGGCATAAGGTGAAGTTTCGAAGTGTGCCGTGCGCAATGCGCCACGTGCTGTGACGGCCCCTCGCCACTGACGCGTTCAGGGACCGATCATGCCGACACTGTTACCGAACCAAGGGGCCGAAGCGCCCGAACAGTTGCACCGCCGCCTGCGCGACCGCATCAACCGAAAACAGTGGACCGTGCTGCAGGTCCTGCCCGACTGCAGTGGCCCGGTCTTTTATTACACGGTCGGTCTGACTGCGCGCGGCCTGCCGGAACTGGTCCTCTTCGGCCTGGACTCCACTACCGGCCAGAAAGCGCTGGAAAACATCGCCGCGATGCTGGTAGGCGGCATGCGTCCGGCCGATGGCCTGCTGTTGCACGATGTGCTGCGCAATGTGCCGGTCGCGCTGCGGGAAATTTCCGACATCAAGACGCAAACCCACATGCGCTATGCAAGTGAATTTTTTCCGGAAGGCGTGCGCGGGATGCAGGTGATCTGGCCGGATACCGCTGGCGTCTTCCCCTGGCAGGCGCATTTCGACCGCAGCATGGCCGGCTACCAGCGCCTTCTGACGCAGACCATGCATTGACGCTGCAACCGCCTCGCGTCGGCGGATTCGCACGGCTTGCGGTAGCTACCGCGCTTTCAGTGCGCAGCATTCGTGTTACACCGTAGCTTTGAATGACTACGGAAAGGCACTGCCCATGATCACCAGCATGCGTGAATTGAACAAGGCGCGCGACGACTGCTACGCCATGGTGCGCCAGCGTGCCACGATCTCAGCCGGCACCTCTGCCGTACCGGTCATCAGCCTCGACATCGCCGCCGATGTCGCAATCCTGCTGGAACTGATCCCTGCCGTGAATCGCCGCTTCGGTCTGGCGAAAGACCAGATCGCCAGCTACGACGTGCAGGCGAAAGACGTGATCTCGACCAATCGGCACAGCCTGGGCGTGTCAATGATCGGCACCGAAGTCACGAAGACACTCGTCACCTACGCCCTGCGCAAGATCGCCAGCCGCGCCGTCATGAAACAGGTGCTCAAGTTCGTCCCGTTTCTGGGTTGGGCCGCAAACGCCGCCATCGGTTTTCGGGCGATGAAGCATCTCGGGAATGCGCATGTGGATGACTGCTATGCGGTCGCCACCAAGTTGATCGACCTGCAGGTCAGCCCGACCTGAGCAGTACCTGCAGCGCGATATCGGCCGGTCTCGCGCCGGTACAGCGACAAGCAGGTGGACGAACCCTGATGCATTGCCATGCCTCAGGGTGTTCAAGGTTCCAGCAGCGAAAGAGACCTACTTTCTCAAGGAAACTTTTTCGGCCTGGATGACACCGGCCTTCATGGTGCCCTCGACCTGCACCCGTTTCCCGTCCAGGGTCTGCTCGGTCACACCGACAAAAGTCGTGGTGCCGGCATATTGCACGGTGGCGACGTCGGTTTGCGTCGTCAGCTTGAAGGTCTTCGCCACCAGATCGACGGTGCCGGCAGTGCCTTCCCGTTCAAGGCTCGTGACGCCGTCTTCCGCCTTCTCGCATTTGACGGCCGTGATCGTTACCTGGCCCGATGCGGACAGGCGTCCCGTGATGCTGACCTGCAGACCGTTCGCCAGTCTGGCATTGGCGCCGCATGACGCGTCGATGACTGCGCCGGCAGCGTTGACGGAGACGCCGCGAACGGTGAAATCGGAGTCGGAGTTGAAATTGGCGACCGTGCCGTGCAATTCGATTTCATTGTCATGCTCTTTGTCGACGCCGCGAATGACGATCGTCGATGCCTTCAGCGTGCCGTTGGCGACATACGCACCCTTGACGACCAGATAGGTTCCGGTCTTCAGATCCGGCAACCCGCGTCCGGACTGGTTGAAGGCAGCGCTTGAAAAATCGACGGTGACACCGTTGATCGTCAACGTTTTGGCAACCGGATCGAAGGCCGAGATCGCGCCACCGAGTTCGGCTTGCTTGCCTTCGCTCTCCGCTTTCCGGTCACGCGCCTTGACGAATGATGCCTTGACTACGGCACCGTCCCTCGCCGTCCCGGCGGCCAGCGCAACCCGTACCTCCGTGCCATTGACCAGGACCAGGCCGGTCGGCAGCAACTTCGCGTTCGTGTAATCGATCACCAGATTACCGAGTCGGAAAGTGTGGGCGCCTGGCGACAGATCGGCAACCAGGCCCTTGATGCGGTCGAGCGTCTCGGCCGAACGTTGATCGATTCGCGTCGCTTGAAAGCTCGACTTGCCTGCCGCATCGGTTTTCAACAATGCGTGGATTTCCACATTGTCGGCGAGCTTGATGTCTGCGAGCCTGGCGTAGGGCGCGCCGAACACCGTCACCGGACCAAGCGCAGCATCCGTATTGACGGTCACGATCTGGTTGACCACGACCAGTGTATTGGCACCGGCATTGACCGCGGTGACGGGGCCCTCGAGTTCCGACTCCACACGCACCCGGCTGGCCTTGAAGTTTCCGTCGTGTTCGATCTCCACGTGCTGACCGAGCTTGAGTTCAACCGGCAGGGTGCCGCCGTCTTCCACCTCGCGGCCCGCTGCGACGCCCTGATTGTCGACCCGCACACCGTCGACGATGACCGAGCCGAAGCCCGTTACCGTACCGGATACGGTCGATTGGCCCAGCAAGACCGGCTGGCTGGACGCTCCCGTTGCGCTCGATTGATTGCTGCTGGCACTGCTGCCACCACCGCCACAAGCCGACAGTAACAAGGACACGCAAGCAGTCGCCACCAGACTTCTCGAAAACATCGTTTGATTCATGAAAGCTCCAGGAGACGCCCGCGCGAAGAGGCAGGCAAGTTGCGCTATAGTAACTTTATCCGAGCTGATTTGGTTAATTGAAACAGAATCTTACAAATTCAGCTACCCGAACACTCATCTGGCGCTGTGGGCAAGCAGCAACGCGGCCTGCTCTTTCATGCACCATCAGCACGTCAATCGTCGTGGTCTTCATGCCACTCGTGGTGACGGCGTTCATGCTCTCGTCGACGTTCCCATTGTTCGTGACGCCAGTGCTCGCGGCGTGCCCGTTCAGCCCGCCAATTTTCCGCGTAGGCCGTCTGCGGTTCGAAATAATAATCCCGTTCGACCACGACCGGCACGGCGACGGCTGCCGGCGCCGGTGCATAGACGACCCGCGGCTCAGGTACTGCCACCCGCACCTGATCGACCACGGTGCGGCAGCGCTGCACATCCTGATAACGAACTCCGTTTTGTCCGCCATAGAGGCGGTCGCCGGTCAGTGCACCGGTCACGGCGCCAAGGGCTGCCGCGGCGTTGCGTCCATTGCCGCCGCCGACCGTACTGCCCAGCAGACCGCCAGCCACGCCGCCGATCAGCGCCGCGCCATAGTCATTGCCGCGCGCTTGGGTCGCAACCTGTTCGTTCCAGCATTCCTGGCGCGGCTGGTCCACGATGCGATATTGGGTGGCAAGCACCGAGACCGGCATTGCAACGCCGACCGCTGCTACTGCTGATGCAAGCAATTTCGTTCGCTTGAAGTTCATGATCATTTCCTTTCAGTGAAAGAGGCCATTGCACGACTGGCTACCGGCAACGCAGGAAAAACCGAGTCGATGATGGATTTCGCGTGTCCGGTTGCGTCGTTTGATTATCAGATTAACGATGCATGAACCGGTCCGGTACGGCGCAAGATGTATCTCATGTAACGCTGCGTTACATGCGCTGCGCGGGCAACCGTCGTCCGACCTGCATCGGCGTCACGGCGACACCGAATCCCGTCTCGGATCCAACGCTATCGCCGGCGGCGCTTGGTCCAGCCGTACGCCTGTCCATCCGGTGTCTTGCCGTCTTCAACCCCGTCCACGCCAGGCTTTCCGACGCTTTGCAGGTTATCTGATGAAATGCAGACATGTCGCATGCCGGCCCGGCGCAATTGCTCGACCTCTTTCAACGCCGGGCCGAGTGCTGCGCCAGGCGCGCCTGCGAACACACGCACCTGGGCGACGCCTTGCGCATCGAGGTAATACACGGCAATGGAAATGGCGGCCAGGCTTGACACGGATGCGCTCCAAAATTAACGGTGATGTCAATCAGTTTAAGCAGATTGCAAGCGCATGTGTCGTGCAGGGCGGCCGGGCGCAAGAGAGCGCTGCAATTTTCGCGCGACAGTGGCATTTCTTGATACACTTCCGCCCCTTCCGGATCGACTTTGCCTGCATGACCGCTCCGCGCGACAGACGCCCGGTCGCAGGCGATGTATCGGCCGCCGCACCATCTTGCAGAATTGCCCGAATTTCCAGAACATGATTCTTCGTACCAGAACACTCTCGCTCAAACCCCGCTCTCCCGCTCTAAAATCCAATGAAGCCAAGCAGGCAGGCGAAGCAGCCGTGGTTCACTCGGTGAACGACCCGGCCGCTTTGCCCGTTTCGGCCGATTTGCCGGTTCTGCCCGGTACGGCAGGAATGTCGGATGCAGCGGATGCAGCGGATGCAGCGGATGCATCAGATGCGGCAGGTATGCCTGATCCGGCACGCCAGGCTGATGCAGGCGAACGGTCATCACCGGCCATGGTTACCGTACGCAGGACACGTGGCACCAGGCGTGTTCTGGCGGGCTCAGGCGAGGTCGCCATCGCAGCACCTGCTGCGGCCGGTGTTGCGGTGGCAGCCAAGGTACGGCGTACCGTCGTGTTGCCGGCGCCGATCTCTGAATCTGGCAAGGTGCCGCACGACGCCAGGGCAGCGTCCGTGGATGCACCGGCTGACGCACCGCGCGGCGCGGCGGCCGTCAAGACCGTCCGAGTCGGCAAGGCCGGCAAGCCGATCATGAATGGCATGGCAGTTGCGACCGAGAAGTCGGTATCGGCCGCGAAAACCATTGCGATGAACCTGGCGCTGATGCATGACCCGACCAACGCAATGACGCTATCCAACGCAGCGAACCTGGCCGACAAGGCTGCCGGTGCGAATGCGCCGTCATTACCGAAGTTGGGGACCGAAACGGCACCGGTGGTCAAGATGGAAGGGCAGAGTGTGCCCGAGGAGCACGGCATCGCCACCGCATCGCCCTTGCCCGACGCAAAGCCGCTTGCCGCCCGACCCCTCAGGTTGACCACCTCTTCGGCTCGCTCGCCGGCTGCACTGCCGCGACAATCACTCCCAGCAACGCCATCACCACTCTCCCCCCTGCCGCCGCAAGATCAGGCGCAGCGCATGGAACGCATCCGGATCCTGATGGCCATCGGCAGCGAACGGGGTTACCTGACGCAAGCCGAAATCCGCGATCATCTGCCTGACGACATGGCCGAGGGCGAATCGCTGGAACGAATCATCGCGACCCTGGCCGACCTTGGCATCACGGTGCACGAACAGGCGCCCGATGCGGATGCCCTGCTGCTGTCCGACAAGGTGGCCTCGAGTGAATCGGCCGGCGATGCTGCCGCCACCGCCCTGTCGTCGATCGATGCCGATTTCGGACGGACCACGGATCCGGTCCGGATGTATCTGCGGGAGATGGGCACCACACCCCTGCTGTCGAAAGCGGAAGAAATCGCGATCGCGCGGCGCATCGAAAGCGGTCTCGCCGACATGATGCAGGCGATCGCCGCCTGCCCGATGGCGCTGGCCGATCTGCTTGGTCGTGCAGACCAGGTTGCCGCCCGCGTCGTACCGGTCGATGAACTGGTCGAAGCCGTGACCGGCGCGACCGCGCGCGACACCGGCGTCGCCGATGCCCATGGCGCGGCCGCCGATCTCGCCGAGGTCGATGCCGAATCCAATGTCGACGCTGCCGTCGTCGCTGGCATCCCTGGCGATGGCGCGGACGACGAGGCGAGCGACGAAACCACACCGATCGTGCCGGACGAGGCGGACGGGTCGGATGCAGTTGCTGCCAGGGCAGGCTTGACCGAGCGTGCCGATGCCATGTCGGCGGCTCAGCGTGCCGAACTCGAAGCCGCGGCCGACGCGTCGTTTGTGCGCATCCGCATGCTGGCTGCGCAATTGCAGGCTGCCACCCCAGGCGATGCAGACCCGGCGTTCGCCGCCGCGCGCGAGGCCATTGCCGATGTATTGCGCACGATGCGTTTTACCGCCAAGGTAGTTGATTCGCTGGCCGAATCGGTGCGCGCCGCCATGCAGGAGTTGCGCGCGACCGAACGCGAACTGCTGGCACTGGCGACACGCGCCGGCATGCCACGCGCCACCTTCATCGACAGCTTCCCCGGCAACGAAACCGATCCCGACTGGGCCTTGCGCGCGATCGACGGCGCCTTGCCGCAGGCCGCCGCCTTCCGCCGCCAGTTGCCGGACATACGCGCCCTGCAACAGCGGCTCGAAGTGCTGCAGGAGCGGGTCGGCGTGCCGCTGTCGATGCTGCGCGCCATTGGCCGTCAGATGGCCACAGGTGAACTGCGCGTGCGCCAGGCCAAACGTGAACTGGTCGAAGCCAACCTGCGGCTGGTGGTCTCGATTGCCAAGAAATACATCAACCGTGGCCTGCAGTTTCTCGATCTGATCCAGGAAGGCAACATCGGCCTGCTGCGCGCCGTCGACAAGTTCGAATACCGGCGCGGCTTCAAGTTCTCGACCTATGCAACCTGGTGGATCCGGCAGGCGGTGTCGCGCGCCATCGCCGACCAGGCGCGCACGATCCGCATTCCGGTGCACATGATGGAGACCGTCAACAAGCTCAACCGGATCGCCCGGCGCATCCTGCAGGAAACCGGTGTCGAGGCCGATGCCGCAATGCTGGCGCAGCACATGGACCTGAGCGAGCAGAAGGTACGCGAGATCCTGAAGATCGCCCGCGAGCCGGTCTCGCTGGAGTCGCCCATCGGCGACGATGGCGATTCGCAACTCGGCGACTTCATCGAGGACAGCATGACGGCGGCGCCCCTGGAAGCCGCAGTCGATGCCTCGATGCGTACGGCAGTGCGGGAAATGCTCGACTCCCTGCCGCCACGCGAAGCGAAGATCCTGCGCATGCGCTACGGCCTGGATGCGGTCGACAAGCATACGCTGGACGTCGGCCGTGGCCACGGTGAAGCTGTCGGTGTAGTTGGTGCCGGCCACAAACTCGTCGTGTGCCGAGCCCATGGTGTAGGTCCACACGCCGGCCGCGTTGATGGCAAAGCTGCCGTAGCCGCTGCTGCCGGCCACGCCGGCCTGTGCGGTAAAGGCCGCCGAGCTGTCCACGTCGGTGGCGCTCAAGGTGCCGCCGGTGCTTTGCGCGGCGTTGGTCTCGATCAAGCTGGCGGTGCTCGCGCCGGTGATCACTGCCGCGTCATTGGTGCCAGCGATGGTGACGGTGATGACTTGCTTGGTGCCGTCGGCCGTGGCCACGGTGAAGCTGTCGGTGGAGTTGGTGCCGGCCACAAACTCGTCGTGTGCCGAGCCCATGGTGTAGGTCCACACGCCGGCCGCGTTGATGGCAA
>JAYTLK010000047.1:0-20689 GCA_043729515.1 Herminiimonas sp. | reverse complement strand
CGGCGGGCCCCTGCGCATTGTGGCACGGCCAACCTGGTCAGGTCGGGAACGAAGCAGCCACAGTCGTTTACCATGAGTGCCGCAGACAAGGCTCGCCTTTTTCTTCTGTTTTTCAGTTCCTCAGTTCCTCAGTTCCGCACCCTCAGTCTTCGCAGCATAAATGTCATCAAGCATTCGGTCATAGATATCCGGATGTTGCTGACTGTTGCAGTTCATTTCCAGATACCAGACCTTGCCGTCCGCGTCGACAATGGCATCGACGACGAATACCGTGTCGGCTCTGCATGCCTGCGGTATGCCCCCGAAAAAGACCGGTCCCGCAGCGGCGAATTGCCTGATCAGGCCCGAGCCGCCTGCGCCGGGCAGCACGTTGTAGTTTTTCGTGACCAAATTATTCAAGGACGAGACATACCGGTAGTCCGCAATGACTTCCCGGCCAACAGGCAGGATGGCGCCTGCCCACAGTCCCTGCACCCGGGCGATCCGGTCGAGTCTGGTCGGCAGGCTGGCTTCTGCGCCGACACGATGCCGAACCAGCTCGGTGAACGCGCGCTGACCATCGCCGGTAACGCGCGGCATGTCGAACAATTCAAGTACCGCCAGCGTCGATTTGCAATACCAGGCACGGGCAATCTGGCCGAAGATCAGCTGTTCAAAATATTCACCGGACTGCAGCGTAACCTCCTGCAAGGTGCTTTCGTCGGCGCCATACGGGCCGCGAATGCCGCTGCCGAAGCTCGACCGTGCTGCCTTGATGATGAATGGATGGTGCAAGTCCGCCGGGTCGCGTGATTCGATCGGCGTCGGCAGGCCGTTCGCACGGGCAAACTGCTTGAACAGTTGCTTGTCCTGGGCAATCGGCCAGTGCCTTCGCCGGTAGGGAAACCAGCCGACGAAGCCGATGGTTCTCGGTCCCATCTGCGTGGTGTATCCCAACCCGCCATCGTCCATCCTGAGAATGAACTGGGGATACAGGTCGATTCGTCGCCCGTTGTGTTCGATGCCGACGCATAGCGATTGCAGATTGATGCCACCCCGGGCGCCGCGCCTGTCGATCCAGGCGTTCACCGCCTGGATGTGGCGAATCAGGTCATCCTGATATTTCGGCATGCCGTGCCTTCGCTAGGGCCGCGGCGCAGCGGATTGCGTTGCGGCCACGCTTTCCATGGCGAGTGCCAGGCGCTCGCGCGCAGGCCCGACCGCTTCGTCGATGGTGCGACGGTCTTCTGGATGGTAGTTCTCGCAGTCGAAGGTTTTATGGAGATCGGTGACGATCTTCGCCCGGACGGCTGGCGGGTAGGCCAGGGCAGTGTCGACCCAGGGCAGCCACAGCGGTCCCATCGATCGCACCGCGTCGGCTTTCTCATGCGGGTCTGCTGGCAGCAAGGCGAAGCTGAAGGCACGGGTGCTGGTACGCCGCACGGCGGTCTGGATGCTCACCACCGGATTCTTGCGCAATTTATCGGCGACGCCCTTTGCCCCTCCGGCATTGATGACGGCTCTCGTCGCAGCCCCGACGACGCGGTTCGACAGATAGGACGAAAGCGCACCGACGACAATTGCGCTGCCGATCGCGCCAACAGCGGTCGCTGCCGCAACGCCGCCGGAAATGCCGTGGCCAGCGTGGTGGGCGCCGCCGGTGGTGGAGGAGTGTGGGTCGGCAGGCGAGGGGTCGGGTGTTGCGCCACCGTGATCGGGCGCATGGTCAATCACGCCGCCACTTTCATCAACCGAATGCGGATCGTGGAAATGCCCGCTTTCGCCTGCCGGGGCGTCCGGCGTGCTGCCGCTTTCATCCGTGGTGTGCGGGACATGGGTGTCCCCGCCTTCCCCTGCCGGCGCGTCGAGCGGGCTGCCGGCTTCGTCCACGGCATTCGTCGCATGGAAATCGCCGCTTTCGCCAACCGGCGCGTGCAGTACATTGCCACTTTCGTCGGCCGTCCCGCCGTTGTCCGGTGGCCTGTGGTAGGGTACGGGCAGGGGTGGCGTCTCTTGTGCATTGACCTGGAGATCCGCCAGGTCGCTGACTGCGATGATGCCACTGCCGCCCCCCACTATTCCACCGACGGCGGTGCTGACTGCATCGCCAAAAGTGCGCTTGTTCAGCACTGCGCCGGCGGCACCGGAAACGGCACCGATGAGCGAGCCCGTCGCTGCAGATTTCGCAATCGCGCTGCCGATGATGACGCCCACACCCACCGCCCCACTGGTACCGAGAATCGTCGCTGCGGCAATCCCGCCGGAGGCCACGCCGGCAACGGCAATCACGCCGCCGGCATAGCCGATGTTTTTCCAGTGTTGCCCGGACAGGGTACGCAGGGAGCGGGACCAGGCGGCATCCTGCTGGGCCCAGCCCAAGGCGACCGCGGCCCGTTCCGGTGCCGGAAGACGTTCCAGTTCCCGCTTGAACAGCTTGTAGGCATGGCCCTGCACGTTGTGGCTGGCGCGCAGGTCGTTCATGGGCGCGGCATGCAGTTGCGGTCCTTTGGCGCCCAGTTTTTCGAGTAGGCGGACCCGATCCTCGACCAATGCCTGCGGTTGCCGGCAAAATGCCTTGAGCATGCGCACCACCGATTTCTGCATGGGCGGCGGCTGCGGTGTGTCAGTCATGACGTCGATCAGTGTCTGCAATTGCCGGCCCTCGGCGGCGCGCTCCTGCGGCGTGACGGTGTAGTAGTTGGACGATTTCGAGATCAGCTGCATCATCAGGACGCTGTTTGCCGCATTCGGGCCGTTCAATACCGTGTCGGCGTGCTGCCGCCAGCTCCTGAAAGATTCTGCAAGCTCGGCGGTGCCCGGGGCGGCAGGCTTGCCGTCGAAGCTGGCGATCAATTTTTTCATCAGGATTGCTTGATCAGCCGCCGTGAATCGAGTGAAATTCTGCATGTCGGCAGCCAGGACCCGGACCGAGCGCTGCCACTTCTGCAGCGGCGTGATGTCGGTCTGCGCCATCTGGCCGCGTATGCGGTTGGGTAAAGTCATTCTTCGTGCTGACTCCGGTCGCCGTAGCGGAGGTGCTCCTGGTGCGCCTGCCGGTTCTGGCACTGCGGTGTTGGCGTCGGCGACGGCGGCCGTGTTGATTGGCGAGGGTGCTACGGGGGCGAACGGGCGCTGGTTGATGGGAACGCGTGGCATGGACGCCCTTTTCAGGAATGGGTTGATCGACGCCGCGCAGGCAGTTGCGGCTTTATAGATAGTAGAAAAGCGTTCCACCAATCAAGACGGCCGACACGAAAAATGCGTCCCCATAGCGACGTTTGCGACGAACATCAATTGGATTATTTTTTTGCAATGAATTTAGGAGAACCTAGGGGTGACATCGCCGAGACAGATGCCACAAGGAATCCACGGCGCTCAGGTAAAATGAAACTTACATTGTCTCGCCTGCCAGGTCCGGTCATTTCCATGTCCTATCAAGTTCTTGCCCGTAAATACCGCCCCAAAGGTTTCGACACTTTGGTCGGCCAGGACCATGTCGTGCGCGCGCTATCCCACGCACTGGATAGCGGCCGCCTGCATCATGCCTATCTTTTTACCGGCACCCGCGGTGTCGGCAAGACCACGCTCTCGCGCATCCTAGCCAAGGCCTTCAACTGCATCGGGCCAGACGGCAATGGCGGCGTGACCAGCAAGCCGTGCGGCGTCTGCGACGCCTGCGTGGCGATCGATGCCGGCCGCTTTGTCGACTACATCGAGATCGATGCCGCTTCGAACCGCGGTGTCGATGAAATGGCGCAGCTGCTGGAGCAGGCGGTGTATGCGCCGTCGAATGCGCGCTTCAAGGTCTACATGATCGACGAAGTCCACATGCTGACCAATCATGCGTTCAACGCCATGCTGAAGACGCTGGAAGAGCCGCCGTCGCATGTGAAGTTCATCCTGGCGACCACCGATCCGCAGAAAATTCCCGTGACCGTGCTGTCGCGTTGCCTGCAGTTCAACCTGAAGCAGATGCCGCCGGCGCAGATCATTTCCCACCTGACCGATATCCTGGGCCAGGAAGCGATTCCGTTCGAGACACCGGCCTTGCGATTGCTGGCGCAGGGCGCGCACGGTTCCATGCGCGACGCGTTGTCGCTGACCGATCAGGCGATTGCCTATGCGGCCGGCAACGTCACCCTCGATGCGGTGCAAGGCATGCTCGGGGCGCTCGACCAGACTTTTCTGGTGCGCATGCTCGATGCACTTGTCGAGCGCGATGGCGCGGCATTGATCGCGATTGCCGACGACATGTCGGTGCGCAGCTTGTCGTATAACGCTGCGCTACAGGACCTGGGTTCGCTGCTGCACCGGATCGCATTGGCGCAGACGGTGCCGGCGGCAATCGCCGACGATCTTCCGGAGCGGGCCGACATCCTGCGGCTGGCCGGCTTGTTCGATGCCGATGAAGTGCAGTTGCATTACCAGATCGTGGTGCATGGCCGTAATGAGCTTGGCCTTGCGCCGGACGACCATGCCGGGTTTTCGATGACGCTGCTGCGGATGCTGGCGTTCCGGCCGCAGGCAGCAGGCGGCGGTGCAGCGCCGGCGCCGACCGGGCGACGGACCGCACCCGCAGGCTCCAGCGGCGCGGCGGTGACTGCCGTGCCGTCGGCTGCACCGGTGACGGCGCAGCGCCGTGTTGTGACTTCAGATGTGCTGGTGAAGGAAGGCGAACCCGCCTCCGCATTGGTTTCCAGCGCTGGGCCGGCATCGTCGGCTTCTACTCCTGTACTTGCTCCTGCTCTGACTCCGGCTCCTGCCCAGGCTCCTGTGCAGGAGGCAGGTCGTGCCAGCGCTGCCCTTGCTGCTGCTGCACCGGTGGCACGCAACGTGGTAGAGCTTGCAATCGCTCCAGAGCCGCCAATGCAGAAACCGGCGACTGCGCTCAGCCCCGCGCGTGCTGCCCTGCAGGCGGCGCGCAGCGGTGCGAAGTTGCCGCCACTGGCCGAGACGCCCGCTCCCGGACGTGTCGCACAACCCTCTCCGGCGAGCCGCAGTGGCGCGCCGGATCTGGCGCCGGCGCCGCCTTGGGATGACGAACCTATCGGGAGTGGCGCAAGCGCTTCTGTAACTGCGTCAGCTCCGTCAGCTCCGTCAGCGCCATCGGCACCCGTTCCGCCACGCATGGTCGCCGTGCCGGCCGCTGCGCCGCCTGCGACGCCGTTCACGGCAGAGCCGGCTGTTACGCCGCAAATGACACCGCCGTTGTCCGTCACGTCCGTCGTCGCCGCCACGCCGCCGGTTGCAGCGACGCCAGTGCCGGCGCTCGGTTGGGATGGTGACTGGCCGGCGCTCGCTGCTGCGTTGCCGGTACGCGGCGTGGTGCAGCAGCTGGCGCAGCAAAGCGAATTGCTGGAGTGCGAACAGCAGGCCGAGGCGACGTGCCTGAGGCTGCAAGTGGCGGTTGAAACCCTGCGGGCTGCGGGCACGGTCGAGAAACTGTCGGCTGCGCTGACCGCGCATTTCGCCCGGCCTGTGACAGTGGCAACGACTCTCGGCGCGGTGCGCAACAGCGCCAATCTGCAGGCGTTGTCTGCCCAGGCAGAACGCCAGCGTCAGGCCGAGCAGACCATGCGCAGCGACCCGTTCGTCCAAACCTTGATGCGGGAATTCGGTGCGACCATCGTGCCGGGTTCCATCAAACCGATTTCGTTAATTTAAGGAGCGCTTCTGATGATGAAGAATCAATTGGCCGGCCTGATGAAACAGGCGCAGGACATGCAGGACAAGATGAAGAAGATGCAGGAGGAGCTGGCCACGATCGAAGTCGAGGGACAGTCCGGCGCCGGCCTGGTCAAGATCACGATGACCTGCAAGCATGATGTGAAGCGGGTCGTGATCGACCCCTCGCTGCTGGGCGACGACCGTGACATGCTCGAAGACCTGGTGGCCGCGGCGATGAACGATGCGGTGCGCAAGGCCGAAGCCACCTCCCAGGAAAAAATGGCAGGCATGGGCGCCGGCATGCAGCTGCCGCCCGGCTTCAAGATGCCGTTCTGAATGACGGCGGCGCTTGTGCAAGGGCAGCCGTGAAGACGCCGTCGAGCCTGGATCTGCTGACCGAAGCCCTGCGCCGCCTGCCCGGCGTCGGGCCGAAGTCGGCGCAGCGCATCGCCTATCACCTGATGCAGCATGATCGGGATGGCGCGGCGATGCTCTCGCGGGCGCTCGGCGAGGCGGTGCAAAAGGTGCAGCACTGCACCAGGTGCAATACCTTCACCGAGGCTGAAGTCTGCGAGATGTGCCTCGATTCGCGCCGCAATGCCGCGCTTCTCTGCGTCGTCGAGACGCCGGCCGACCAGCTCATGATCGAGCAGACGCTGACCTTCAAGGGCCTGTATTTCGTGCTGATGGGACGGCTCTCGCCGCTCGACGGCATCGGCCCGAAGGACATCCACCTCGACCGCCTGATCGCACGCGCGACCGATGATGTCGTGACGGAAGTGGTGCTGGCGACGAATTTCACCAACGAAGGCGAAGCCACGGCGCATTACATCAGCGAGAACCTGAAGGCGCGCGGCCTGCAGGTCAGTCGCCTGGCGCGTGGCGTGCCGGTCGGCGGCGAGCTGGAATATGTCGACGCTGGCACCATCGCACGCGCCATGCTTGATCGACGCGCGACTTGATCCGTGTTTCGGCCGTGCGCCGCCGCTTGCACGACCGCATTCGCACAACCGTTTTCGCACAATGACATTCGCATGACGACATCTGCAATCACGACATCCGGCGGGCCGCTGGCCGGCATCAAGGTACTCGAACTCGGCACGTTGATCGCCGGGCCGTTCTGCGCCCGCATGCTGGCCGAATTCGGCGCCGAGGTGATCAAGATCGAGTCGCCCGCCGGTGGCGACCCGATTCGTCAATGGCGGGTGCTGAAGGACGGCACCTCGCTCTGGTGGTCGGTCCAGGCACGCAACAAGAAAAGCATCACGCTCGACCTGAAACAGGCCGAGGGCCGGCAGATTGCCCGCCGGCTCGCCCTGGAAGCCGACATCGTGGTCGAGAATTACCGGCCGGGCGTGCTGGAGAAGTGGCAGCTGGGCCATGCCGATCTGCTGGCGGTCAATCCGGCGGCGATCATGGTGCGCTTGTCGGGGTACGGGCAGACCGGGCCGATGAAAGATCAGCCGGGCTTCGGCGCGATCGGTGAATCGATGGGCGGGCTGCGCTATGTGTCTGGCCATGCGGACAGGCCACCGGTGCGGGTCGGCATCTCGATCGGCGATTCGGTGGCGGCACTGCATGGCGTGATCGGCGCGATGATGGCGCTGCGGCACCGGGATGCGACAGGTGGTCGCTGGAATGGCAAGAGCGGCGCCGATTGCGTGGCGGGGCAGGGGCAGATGGTCGACGTGGCGTTGTATGAATCGGTGTTCAACCTGATGGAGTCGTTGGTGCCGGAGTTCGATGTCGCCGGCGTCGTGCGGGAGCGTACCGGCGGCGCGCTGCCGGGCATCGTGCCGTCGAACACCTACACGACCGGCGATGGCGAGAACATCGTCATTGCCGGCAACGGTGACGCAATTTTCCTGCGCCTGATGCGGGCAATCGGCCGCACCGACCTGGCCGATGATCCGCAACTCGCGCGCAACGACGGCCGGGTGCCACGCACCATCGAGATCGACGACGCGATCGGTGCCTGGTGCGCCACCCAGACCATCGACAGTGCGCTTGCGATCCTGCAGGCCGCCGATGTCCCGGTCGGCAAGATCTACTCCGTGCGCGACATGATGAGCGATCCGCAATTCCTGGCGCGCGGCATGTTCGAGCAGCATGCCTTTGCCGATGGCACGCCGGTCAAGATGCCGGCCATCACGCCGAAGTTGTCGGCCACGCCGGGCCAAACCAAGTGGCTCGGACCGACGTTGGGGGAGCACACTGCAGCAGTGCTGGCCACGCTCGGTTATGATGACGCGGCAGTGTCAAGATTGCGGGCCGAAGGCGTCATCTGAATCGCGGCATATTCAAGAACTACCGAGACTGCAGCAACAAAGCAAAGACAGCAATCACCCCGAAGACAGTAACCACAGCACCGATATCATCGACGAGACACTGGCATCGCGCTCATGCGGGCATGCATGACCGGTGCCGTACACAGACGGAGACAATTCAGCATGCCATTCCATTTCAACTGGAAGCAGTTCGCCATCGCACTTGGCCTGTTCCTGCTCGGTTATCTATCCTTCAACGGCTCGCTATTCGCCCAGACTCTCGAAAAGCCGAAGGTCGCGATTGCGGTCGGCGGCAAGAATTTGCTGTATTACCTGCCACTGACGATCGCCGAGCAGCTCGGTTATTTCCGCGACGAGGGCCTGCAGGTTGAAATCAGCGACTTCGCCGGCGGCGCGAAAGCCCTGCAGGCGCTGGTAGGCGGCAGTGCCGATGTGGTCTCGGGCGCGTATGAACACACCATCAACATGCAGGCCAAGGGCCAGGTCATTACCGCCTTCGTCCTGCAGGGCCGGGCGCCGCAAATCGTGATGGGCGTGTCGAACAAGACGATGCCGAATTACAAAAGCATTGCCGACCTGAAGGGCAAGAAGATCGGCGTCACCGCGCCAGGTTCGTCGACCAACATGGTCGCCAATTTCGTGCTGGCCAAGGGCGGCCTGAAGCCGACCGATGTGTCCTTCATCGGCGTCGGCACGGCGGCCGGCGCCTTGTCGGCACTGCGCTCCGGCCAGATCGATGCGATCTCGAACCTCGATCCGGTCAACACGATGCTGGAGCAGAAAAGCGAGATCCGCGTGATCGCCGATACCCGCACCTTGAAGGATACCCAGGCGCTGTTCGGCGGTCCGATGCCAGCCGCATCGTTGTATGCTCCCGACGCTTTCCTGAAAAAATATCCGAACACGTCCCAGGCACTGGCCAATGCGATGGTGCGCGCCCTGCGCTGGCTGCAGAAGGCCGGACCATCCGACATCGTCAAGGTGGTTCCGGAAAACTATCTCCTGGGCGACCGCGCGCTCTACATCGACGCCTTCATGAAAGTGCGCGAAGCCTTGTCGCCGGACGGACAGTTTCCAGCCAACGGGCCGGCAACTGCCTTGAAGGCCCTGCAGGCGTTCGAGCCTGAACTGGCCGGCAAGAACATCGATCTGACGACCACATTCACCAACGAGCTGGCGAAAAAAGCCGGTGCAAGATACAAGTAATCCACGATTTGTCCGCGATTCGTCCGTGCGTGGTCCTGCCGGTGGTTTTTTGGCAGGTCAACGTGATTCGCCTGGCTTTTTGTCGCTGCAAGAATTGACCGGCGATGTCTTCCGATGAGCGATCGCACCATGCATGAAGCACGGCAGTCCTTGTCAAGCGAAGCCGACGTGCCGGCGCTATCCTTCGACAAGGTCGGCTGCGTCTTCGTATCGGGCGATGGCGAAGCGATCCGGTACACCGCTGTCGCCCAGACCAGCCTCGACATCGCGCCGGGTGAATTCGTCTCCGTGGTCGGCCCCACCGGATGTGGCAAATCGACGCTGCTGAACCTGGCGGCCGGATTGCTCGCGCCGTCGTCCGGCATCGTGCGGGTGTTTGGCGTGCCGCTTGCCGGCATCAACCGGCGCGCCGGGTACATGTTCCAGGCCGACGCGCTGATGCCGTGGCGCAGTGCGCTTGACAACGTCACCGCCGGTCTGTCGTTTCGCGGTGTCGATCCGGAAGATGCGCGACGCACCGGCGAAGCATGGCTCTCCCGCGTCGGGCTGGAAGGTTTCGGCAGCCGTTATCCGCATGAACTTTCGGGCGGCATGCGCAAGCGGGTCGCCCTGGCGCAGACCCTGGTCCTCGACCCTGACATCATTTTGATGGACGAGCCATTTTCTGCGCTCGACATCCAGACCCGGCAGCTGATGGAAAACGAAGTGCTGGAAATCTGGAGCACGCAGAAAAAAGCCGTCCTGTTCATCACCCATGATCTCGATGAAGCGATCGGCATGTCGGACCGGGTGGTGGTGCTGTCGGCCGGGCCGGGCACGCATCCGATCGGTGAATTCACCATCGACCTGCCGCGGCCGCGCGACGTGGCCGAGATCCGCACCGACCCACGCTTCGTCGAACTGCATGCGCAGATCTGGTCGGTGCTGCGCGATGAAGTGTTGAAGGGTTATCGGCAGCAGGTCGGGCAGGCACCGGCAGGTGCAGGAAAGCGGCGCACATGATGGCCAGGTTGCTGCGCATGCTGGCGCCGAATCCACGCAACCTGCGGGTCTGGCAACTGGCGGTGCTGGTGCTGATCTTCGGCGGCTGGCATTTGTTGTCGCGCGATCTGCAACTGGCTTTCTTTTTTGGCGAACCGATCAAGGTGCTGCTGCGGGTCTGGCAGTGGTTCACGGTCGGCAGTGGCAGCCTCGACGTCGGCTTCGGCGATTTCACGCTGGTCACGCTGCATTTCCCGGGGGAGATCTATTCCCACCTGCTCGTGACGCTCACCGAAACACTGCTCGCCTTCGTGATCGGCACGGCTTTCGGTTTGGGCGCCGGTCTCTGGCTGGCGCTGGCGCCGATGGCTTCCGCCATTCTCGACCCCTACATCAAGGCGGCGAACTCGATGCCGCGGGTGATCCTGGCGCCGATCTTCGCGATGTGGTTTGGCCTGGGCATCTGGTCGAAGGTGGCACTGGCCATCACGCTGGTGTTCTTCATCGTCTTCTTCAACGTCTATCAGGGCGTGCGTGAAGTCAGCCCGGTGGTGCTGGCCAACGTGAGGATGCTGGGCGCTAGCCGGCGCCAGCTCCTGCGCAGCGTCTATCTGCCGTCGGCAACGTCCTGGGTATTTTCCAGTCTGCATACTTCGGTCGGACTGGCCTTCGTCGGCGCCATCGTCGGTGAATATCTGGGTTCGGCGCGTGGTGTGGGTTACCTGATCCTGCAGGCCGAAGGCACCTTCGACATCAATACCGTATTCGCCGGCATCCTGGTGCTGACCGCTTTTGCATTGGTCCTCGATGCGGCGGTCGGCTGGCTGGAAAAGCGGTTGATGAAGTGGCAGCCGAGGACCGGGCAGACCGAGAAGATGTAGCGCGCGGGTCGAGATGGGTATCGCGCGACTGGCCGGCACAGGTGCCAGCGACAGGTGCCGGCAATCCTGCCATCAGGCGGCCGTGCCGAGCGCGTCGACCAAGCCATCCAGCTTGATCGAATCGACGCAGAAAAGACGAATGCCTTCCGCCAGTTTTTCGGTCGCCATCGCATCTTCGTTGAGCATGAAGCGAAATGCCTTCTCGTCGAGCGTGATCCTGTCCTGGGGCGCTTCTTGCGCTGATGCGACGCCCAGCTTGCGGGTCAGTGGTTCATCGGACGCCGCCAGCTTGCCAAGCAATTCAGGACTAATCGTCAGCAAGTCGCAGCCAGCCAGCTCGACGATCTGGGAGGTGTTGCGAAAGCTCGCGCCCATGACCTCGGTCGGATGGCCGAATTTTCGGTAGTACTGGTAGATCCGCTTGACCGATTGCACGCCCGGATCGTCGGCCCCTGCATATTCCGTGCCGGTCGATTTCTTGAACCAGTCGTAGATGCGACCGACGAACGGCGAGATCAGCTGCGCGCCGGCGTCGGCGCACGCCACCGCCTGCGCCATGGAAAACAGCAGTGTCATGTTGCAGGCGACGCCTTCCCGCTGCAGCACCGCGGCGGCCCGGATGCCTTCCCAGGTCGAGGCGATCTTGATCAGGATGCGTTCGCGCGGCACGCCGGCTGCTTCGTACAAGGCGATCAATTCGCGCCCCTTGGCAATCGTGCCGGCGGTGTCGAAGGACAAGCGCGCATCGGTCTCGGTGGAAACCCGGCCTGGAATGATGCTTAGGATTTCAACGCCGAACGCGACCAGCAGCCGGTCGACGATCTGCGCAGTGCCGAGGGCGTGGTGGTCGCGGGCGGATTTTTCGAGGAGATGGCGGTAATCTTCTTTTTGTACGGCTTTCAGGATCAACGACGGGTTGGTGGTTGCGTCCTGCGGTGCGTAGGCGCGCATGGCCTGGAAGTCGCCGGTATCGGCGACGACGGTGGTGAATTGTTTCAGCTGGTCGAGTTGGTTCATGGCGTGATGGTCGAGGTGAAGCCGCAGGCTGGGCGATGCGCCGGGGCAGTGAACGGCACAAATTATAGACGCCCGGCCGGTGCCGGTTCAGACTTCCGGCAATGCTTCTTCCCGCCATTGCAGGCCATCGCGCCCGATCAGGGCGCTGGCGGCTGCCGGTCCCCAGCTGCCGGCGGTGTAGGGAATCGGATCATGATCCTCGTGTTCCCAGAAATTCAGGATCGGCTCCACCCATTCCCAGGCGGCTTCCAGTTCGTCGCTGCGCATGAAGAGCGTGAGTTGGTTGCGCAACACATCCAGCAGCAGCCGCTCGTAGGCATCCATGCGCGGCGTCTTGAAGGTTTCGCGGAAATCGAGTTCGAGTTCGACCGGTTTCAGGCGCATGCCGTCGCCAGGTGTCTTCGCCATCAGGTTCAGGTGCAGTCCTTCGTCCGGCTGCAGGCGGATCACCAGGCAGTTCGGCTGGAAGCTGCCGGTCGGCTGGGCGAAGATCGAATGCGGTATCGGCTTGAAGCGCACCACGATCTCGGCCAACTGGTCGGCCATGCGTTTGCCGGTGCGCAGGTAGAACGGCACGCCGGCCCAGCGCCAGGTGTCGATCTCGGCGCGCACGGCGACATAGGTTTCGGTGCGCGATTGCGGATTGGCTTCCGGCTCCTTGCGGTAACCCGGCACCGCCACGCCACCCACATGCCCGGCGCGATACTGGCCGCGGATCACGTTCTGCGCCAGGGTGCCGGGCGTGAAGCGTTTCAGCGAACGCAGCACCTTCAGTTTTTCATCGCGCACCGCATCCGGCGTGACCGACAGCGGCGGCTCCATGGCGACGATGCACAGCAGCTGCAGCAAATGATTCTGCAGCATGTCGCGCAGGGCGCCCGAATGTTCGTAATAGCCCATCCGGTTGCCCACGCCCAGTTCCTCGGCAATCGTGATCTGCACATCCGAAATCCATTCGCGGCGCCAGAGCGGCTCGAACAGCACGTTCCCGAAGCGCAGCGCCAGCAGGTTCTGCACTCCTTCCTTGCCGAGGTAATGATCGATGCGGAAGATCTGCGACTCGTTGAACACTTCGCCTACTTCGCGGTTGATCTGCTTGGCGCTGGCCAGGTCGCGTCCGAGCGGTTTTTCCAGCACGACGCGTGAGTGTTCGGTCGTCAGGCCGGCCTGCGCCAGGTTATGGCAGATGCGGGCGAAGAGGTTCGGGGGCGTGGCGAGATAGAACACGCGGGTCAGGCCGGCATCGGGCCGCAGCACCGCCTCCAGCGTGTCATAGGTCACCACGTCGTCGGCATCGAGCGCAACATAGGCGATGCGCTGGCAGAAGCCGTCCCAGAACTGCTGGTCGAAGCTCGCTTCGGGAATGTGCGGCTTCGCATTCTCGTTCACGACGCCGAGGAACTGCTCGGTGCTCCAGGCATGCCGACCGGCGCAGATCAGGCGTGCGCCGGGTGGCAGGTCCTTGGCGCGGTCACGGGAGTACAGCGCCGGCAGCAACTTGCGCATGGCAAGGTCGCCGCCTCCACCGAACAGGACAAGATCGAAATCGGAAAGGGCCATGGGAAGTGGGCGAGTCAATGCCGGTAGGGTTGAGCGAACAGGGTAATCGAAACGCGCCGACCATTGGCATCGGTGGCGTCGTCGTTACGGAAGCTTGAAGCCGCCTGACCAGTGGGCAGCAAAAGACAAGAGCACTAGCGGCCGGCTCTGGCGCGTGCAATCAGGCCGGCAGTCGAGTTGTCGTCTGGCGCATTGGCCGTGGCTGCATCCTTGCCAGTGAGCACCGATTCGACACCGGCAGCCAGCGCCTTGCCGAGTTCGACGCCCCACTGATCGAAACTGTCGATGCCCCATATGATGCCCTGGACAAACACTTTGTGTTCATACAGGGCAATCAGGGCGCCAAGCGCTTCCGGCGTCATGGCAGGCAGGAGCATCGTATTGCTTGGCCGATTGCCTGGAAAGGTGCGGTGCGGCGCCAGGGTGGCGATTGCTTCGGCATCCATGCCCTGTGCTTGCAGTTCGATTGCGACATCTTCGAGGCTACGGCCACGCATCAGTGCCGCTGACTGCGCGAAACAATTCGCCAGCAAGGCCGTATGATGCGCGCCGAGCAGATTCGGTTCCTGCAATACGGTGATGAAATCGACCGGCACGATGTCTGTTCCCTGGTGCAACAACTGGAAATACGCATGCTGGCCGTTGGTGCCGACATCGCCCCAGATGACCGGGCCCGAGGCATGCCGCAACGCTTGCCCATCGGCGCCGACCCGCTTGCCGTTGCTTTCCATGTCGAGCTGTTGCAGATAACCGGGCAGATATTGCAGATCCTGCCAATACGGCGCGATCGACAGCGAACCGTAATTGAAGAAGTTGCGATACCAGATACCGATCAGGCCAAGCAGCACCGGCATGTTGCGTTCCAGCGGCGCAGTGCGGAAATGCCGGTCCATTGCATGAGCGCCGGCGAGAAATCGCGCGAATCCGTCGGCGCCGATTGCCAGCATCAGCGACAGGCCGACCGCTGACCAGACCGAATACCGTCCGCCGACCCAGTCCCAGAAACCGAAGATGTTGGCGGCATCGATGCCGAATTCCGTTGCCGCTGCCGTATTGGTCGACACCGCCACGAAATGGCGCGCCGGGGCATCGTCTCCGCAGGCAGCCACCAGCCAGTCACGCGCCGAGCGGGCATTGCGCATGGTCTCGGCAGTGCCGAAGGTTTTCGAGCAAATGATGAAGAGCGTGGTTTCCGGGTCGAGCGCGGGCAGCAGGGCGCCCAGTTCACAGGCATCCACGTTCGAGACGAAATGCAATGCCAGGCCTGGCTGGCGTTGCTGGCGCAGGGCCTGGACCGCCATCTTCGGTCCCAGAAACGAGCCGCCGATGCCGACATTGACGATCGTCGTCAGGGCCTTGCCGGTCGCGCCAAGCCAAGCCCCACTGCGCACCTGGTCGGTGAAAGCCCGCATGCGGGCCAGCACGTCTTGCACTGCGCGATCGATGCCGATATCGGCACCGGTACCGGTGCCGATATCGGTGCTCCCGGCCGGCGCCCGCAAGGCCACATGCAGCACGGCGCGGCCTTCGGTGGTATTGATCGGCTCGCCGGCGAACATGCGCTCGCGCTCGCCTTCGACGCCACGTTCGCGCGCCAGGGCGCACAGCAGGCCGATGGTTTCGGCATTGATGCGGTTTTTGGAAAAATCGAGAAACACCCCCGCGGCCTCGAGCGACATGCAGGCGAAGCGCGTCGGGTCGTCAGCAAAGAGCCGGTGCATCTCCCATTGCCGGGCGACGGCATGATGCGCCTGCAGGGCAAGAAAGGCGGGCGTGTCGTGATGGGCGGAAGGCGGCATGCGGTGTTCTGGAAATCGTGGAAATCGTGGAAATGACAGGAAGGATTGTTACTTCCAACAAAACCAACTGGTCCCGATGGTGTCAAATTGATCTTTGAAATATACCCGAAAAGCCGCTGGAATCATTACGTTATCCCACATATGTCAGCCGATTTTCACCCGGCGCAAGCCCGTGTTATGGTGAATGCGGCACTGCCACCGCTGCTCGTTGAAAGGACGCCTCCATGTCGGCCCACCCCGTCTCGCCTTCCATGCCTCACCCCGCGCTTCATCCAACCGTCGCGGCAGTCACGCAACGGATCACCGAGCGCAGCGCCGCCACCCGCGCCGCCTATCTCGGTCGCCTCGTGCATGCCCGCCGTGAAGGCGTGCAGCGCGGCGCCTTGTCTTGCACCAATCTTGCGCATGGCTTTGCCGCCTTCCCGGTCAATGACAAGCTGGCGCTGCGCCAGGACAAGCAACCCTCGATCGCCATCGTCTCGGCCTACAACGACATGCTGTCGGCGCATCAGCCTTTCGAGCGCTTCCCGCCCATCATCCGCGCCGCCGTGCGCGACGCCGGCGGCGTGGCGCAATTTGCCGGCGGCACACCGGCCATGTGCGACGGTGTGACGCAAGGCCGTCCCGGCATGGAACTGTCCTTGTTCTCACGCGACGCGATCGCCATGGCCACTGCCATCGCACTGTCGCACAACATGTTCGACGCCGCCGTCTATCTGGGTGTCTGCGACAAGATCGTGCCGGGGCTCTTGATCGGCGCGCTGCACTTCGGTCATCTGCCGGCCATCTTCATTCCCGCCGGCCCGATGACGACCGGGCTGTCGAACAGCCAGAAAGCCAAGACCCGCCAGCTTTACACGCAAGGCAAGATCGGCCGCGAAGAGCTGCTGGAAGCCGAAGCGCAGTCGTATCACGACGCCGGCACCTGCACGTTCTACGGCACCGCCAACAGCAATCAGATGCTGATGGAAGTCATGGGCCTGCACATGCCTGGCACGGCCTTCATCACGCCGAACACGCCGCTGCGGGATGCGCTCACTGCCGCTGCGGCAAAGCGCGCGGTCGAGATCTCCAGCGTGCGGCCGGAGTACACGCCGGTGGGACAAATGGTCGACGAACGCACCATCGTCAATGGTATCGTCGCCTTGCTCGCCACCGGCGGCTCGACCAACCATACGTTGCATCTGGTGGCGATCGCCAAGGCTGCCGGCATCGTCATCGACTGGGATGATTTCGACCGGCTTTCGGGCGTGGTGCCGCTGCTAGCACGCATCTATCCGAACGGCGAAGCGGACGTGAATCATTTTCATGCGGCGGGCGGCACCGGTTTCGTGATTCGGGAATTGCTCGACGCCGGGCTGTTGCATGAGGATGTACGCACTGTCATGGGCAATGGCCTGCGCGGTCACTGCGCCGAGCCGCTGCTCGCTGGCGACACGGTGGTCTGGCATCCGGCGCCGGCGGTGTCTGGCGACATCAGCGTGGTGCGGCCGGCTGCCGAACCGTTCTCGCCGGATGGCGGGTTGCGCCTGATGCAGGGTAATCTGGGCCGCGCCGTGATGAAGATATCCGCCGTCAAGCCGGAACACCGGACGGTGGAAGCGCCGGCGCTGGTCTTCGATTCGCAGGAAGCCTTCAATCAGGCTTTCAAGGAAGGCAAGCTCGATCGCGATTTTGTGGCGGTGCTGCGCTTCCAGGGGCCGCGTGCCAACGGCATGCCGGAGCTGCATGCGCTGACGCCGGCCATGGGCGTGCTGCAGGATGCCGGCCGCCGCGTGGCGCTGGTGACCGATGGCCGCATGTCGGGCGCCTCCGGCAAGGTGCCGTCTGCCATCCATGTGTCGCCGGAAGTGCTGGTCGGCGGCCCGCTGGGTCGGGTGCGCGACGGCGATCTGCTGCGCGTCGATGGCGAGGCCGGCGTGCTCGAAGCGCTGGTGCCTGAGGACGTCTGGGCTGCGCGCGGTCTGCCGCAGGCGGATTTGTCGGGCAACGAGGTCGGCATGGGGCGCGAACTGTTCGCCATGTTTCGGCAGGCGGTCTCGGCTGCCGAGGAAGGGGCGACCACCTTCGGGCTGCCGCCGGTACCCGGCGATACCACCACCATCACCACAAGCACCACCACTATCACGAAGACCACCACGATCGAGGCGAAGGCATGAATTCCACCGACCACCGGGCAGGACCGCTGCTTGACATCATGTTCGCCTCGCCGGTAATTCCGGTAATCGTCATCGACGAACTGGCGCATGCCGTGCCATTGGCGCGGGCGCTGGTCGCCGGTGGCATCCGGGTCCTGGAAGTGACGCTGCGCACGCAGCATGGCCTGGCGGCGATTCGCGACATCATCGCAGCGGTGCCGGAGGCGATCGTCGGCGTCGGCACCCTGACGCGTCCCGAGGATTTCATCGCTGCCCGCGATGCCGGTGCGGTGTTCGGCGTTTCTCCTGGTCTGACGCAACCGTTGATCGCCGCTGCGGTGTCCAGTGGTTTGCCGTTGCTGCCCGGTGTCATGACGCCGTCGGAAGTCATGTCAGCGCGCGAGGCCGGGTTCAAGCAGCTGAAGCTGTTTCCCGCAGCGCCAGCCGGTGGCGTGGCAATGTTGCATGCGCTGGCCGGGCCGCTGGGCGATGTGATGTTTTGCCCGACCGGCGGCATTTCCGAGGAGAGCGCACCGCGTTATCTGGCCTGCGACAATGTCGCCTGCGTTGGCGGCTCCTGGCTCACGCCACGCGACGCCGTCAGGAGCGGCGATTGGGCTCGCATCACGGCGCTGGCGCTGGCGGCGAGCGCACTGCGCAAGGAGCAGTGAGCGATGCGCCGCGGGTCGGATTGGCGCTTGCGTCTGCCGGCGCCAGCGGTTCCGCTAGAATGCGCGGTCCCACATTCGAAGGCACCGACATGGCAATGACACAGGACGCATTGAAGCAGGCAGTCGCACGGGCAGCGCTGGCTCATGTGGTCGAGGGTGAGATCGTCGGCGTCGGCACCGGCTCGACGGCGAATTTCTTCATCGATGCGCTGGCTGAGATGAAGGGACGCATCAGGGGCGCGGTCGCTTCCTCGGATGCGACGGCCGCGCGCCTGCGCAGTCACGGCATTTCGGTCTTCGATCTCAACGACATCGACCGCATGCCGGTCTACATCGACGGCGCCGATGAAATCACGGCGCGCGGCGCGATGATCAAGGGCGGCGGCGCGGCGCTGACCCGTGAAAAAATCGTCGCCTCGGTGGCGGACCGGTTCATCTGCATCGCCGATGGCTCCAAGCTGGTCGACCTGCTCGGCAGGTTTCCATTGCCGATCGAAGTCATTCCCATGGCGCGGGCGGTAGTGTGCCGCAAGCTGGCAGCGTTGGGCGGGACGCCGCAGGTGCGGATGAAGGATGGCGCGCCGCTGTTGACCGACAACGGCGGCCTGATCATCGACCTGACCGGCATGCAGATCACCGACCCGACCTTGCTGGAGACGCAGATCGACGGCATCGTCGGCGTGGTCGCCAACGGCCTGTTCGCCCGGCGCGGGGCGGACGTCTGCCTGCTCGGTACGGCCGACGGCGTGCGCACCCTGACGTTCTGACAGCGCCCGGCAGCTTCCCGCGTTCGCCGGTCGAGAATCAGTCTGCCGGCGGCACGTAGCCCTGCGCTGCATCGGCGCCATCACCGAAAAAATGCTTTTCCATTTGCGTGGCCAGATATTTGCGGGCCCGCAGATCGGCCAGATTCAGCCGGTTCTCGTTGACCAGCATGGTCTGATGCTTGAGCCAGGCGGCCCAGGCTTCTTTCGAGACGGTCTCGTAGATGCGCTTGCCGAGCTCACCCGGATAAGGAGGAAAATCGAGTCCTTCTGCTTCCCGGTTCAGTTTGCTGCAATGGATCATGCGTGTCATTGAATTTCCTTCAAGGGGTGAATGTGCAGGTTGCGTGCGCAGCCGGGTCTTGGTGCGGCCATGCGCAACGCGTCCTAGAGAGTCTTGATCAGCACTTGCGACTTGCGCTGCCAGTTGTACATGTGCTGCCGGTCGCGGGGCAGGGCGTCCACTGTCGCTGACTGGAACCCGCGCTTGATGAACCAGTGAGCTGTTCGTGTAGTCAGCACGAACAGTTTGGTCAGGCCGGCGGCGCGGGCACGGGTTTCGATGTGCTTCAGGAGGCGCTCGCCGTCGCCCTGGGCCTGGACATCGGGTGTCACGGTCAAGCATGCCATCTCGGCCATTTTCTCGCCCGGGAACGGATAGAGCGCGGCGCAACCGAAGATCACGCCGTCATGCTCGATGACCGAGAAATAATCGATCTCGCGCTCGATCAGTTCGCGGCCGCGAAACACCAGCGTGCCGTCGGCTTCCAGCGGCTCGATCAATTTCAGGATGCCGCCGACATCCTCGATGGTGGCCTCGCGCAGGCTTTCCAGGTTCTGGTACGACACCATGGTGCCGACGCCGTCGTGCGTGAACAACTCCAGCAGCGCCGAGCCGTCAGTTGCGAACGGCACGATGTGGGCGCGGGCGACGCCGCCGTTGCAGGCCGAGATCGCATGGCGCAAATAAAACTCGGCATCCTGCGGCAGGCAATGCGACAGCACCACGGCTTCGGCCTGATGTGCCGACAGTTCACGAATGTCGGCACCGCCGGCGTCGGTCATCATGCCGGTTTCGGTGATGAAGATCAGCTTGTCGGCCCGCAGCGCGATTGCCGCCGACACTGCCACATCTTCCATCGTCAGATTGAACATTTCCCCGGTCGGGGAAAAACCGAGTGGCGACAGCAGCACCAGCGCGCCGGTCTGCAGGATCGGATGGATCGTCTCGTAGGCGATCTTGCGGGCGATGCCGGTCAGTTCCAGATCGATGCCGTCGATGACGCCGATCGGGCGCGCAGTGACGAAATTGCCGGAGATGATGCGGATCGCCGAATGCGCCATCGGCGTGTTCGGCAGGCCCTGGCTGAAGGCGGCCTCGATGTCCAGGCGCAGCTCGCCGGCGGCTTCCTTGGCACATTCCAGCGCCGCCGCATCGGTGATGCGAATGCCGTTGTGATAGCGCGGCTCCACGTGCCGCAGCGCCAGCTGTTCTTCGACCTGCGGCCGGGTGCCATGCACGATCACGACCTTGATGCCGAGCGCATGCAACAGCGACAGATCCTGCGCCAGCACCGGCAAGGCGCCGGCGATCACCAGCTCGCCTGGGAAGGCGACCACGAAGGTCTTGCCACGGAAGGCGTGGATGTAGGGCGCGACTGAACGCAGCCAGTCGACGAAATGGCTCTGGGTTTGCATGGAGAGCATTATAATTCGGGCCGACATGTCCGCACCTAAA
>JAYTLK010000046.1:0-11747 GCA_043729515.1 Herminiimonas sp. | reverse complement strand
AGACGGATCGAGAAAGCCGCCGCCGCCGCCCGTTGCGCCCCGGGTCTCACGGTCGGCCTGCAACTGCGCCTGCAGGCGGCTGATCTGGCTGCGGGCCGTCTCCAGGGCCTGGTCCTGCAGCATCGTGCGCTGCACCAGCAGATAGCCAGCATCGGGCTGGCGCGAAAAGGCCTCGGCAATCATGCCGCTGGCCTGGGCGTCCTTGGTGATGCCCTGCACTTGCGTCAGCTGCGCGAGAAATTCCTGCAGGGCCTGGCTTTCCTGTGGCGTCATCATGGCAATGTCCTTCGGGTTGAAAGCGGTGAATGAATGGCGGCCGACGGCGCGGCGCGTTGCAGCTCTCGCATGCATCCTCGATGTGGTGACGGCACGGGCGATTCCAAGGCGTGTCTTTGCAGGATTGCGCTTTCAACCACCGCGAACGGATCAACAATTTATCTCTAGCGCAACTAATTTCTGTCGCTGCAGTCAATGATTGCATGGTTCCCTGTCGCCTGGTTAGCTTCAGCCGCGCCTGCCTATTTCCACAGGAGTCTTCCATGCCTATCAGAACCCCGTCCAGGAATGCAGTCCCCGGCAGCGAACGCCATCCGCTGCCCGACACCCGCGCCATCGGCGCCACGCCGCCCGGTCAGAAGTTGCGGGTGACGGTGCTGGTGCGCCGGCGCAGCGGTACGGCAGCGCTCCACGCCCACATTGCCCGGACTGCAGAACCGGCGGCCGCTGCAACGGCAGCAGGAACGCCGCCACTGCCCATGCCTGCCATTGAATTCGCCGACCGCTTCGGCGCCGATCCGGCCGATCTGGCGTTGGTAGCCGCATTTGCCATTGAACACGGCCTTGCCGTGGTCGACAGCCGACAGGCGGAACGCCGGATCGTGCTCGAAGGGTCGGTCGACGCCTTTTCCGCGGCATTCGGCGTGGTGCTGCAACAGTATGCGGACGACCGGGGCGGTTGCGCCTATCGTGGCCGGCAGGGCGCCGTGCATGTACCCGACCAGCTGGCCGGCGTCGTCGATGGCGTGTTCGGCCTGGACAACCGCCCGCAGGCCAGAGCGCATTTCCGGATCGGCAAAACAACGGCCGAGCCGGAGACGCCTGCGACACTCACGACACCCGCAACGCCTGCGACGCCCGTCTCGTCGGCCACACCTTCAGAATCCCCGGCTGCCGTAGACCAGGAAGACGCCATCGACGCCACAGCCGGCGGCGCGATTCGTCATGCGCGTGTCGCATCCGTTTCCTATACGCCGCCGCAATTGGCGGCTGCCTATGAATTCCCGGCCGTCGGTCAAGGCAAGGGCCAATGCATCGGCATCATCGAACTCGGTGGTGGTTATCGTCAGGTCGAACTCGATGCGTATTTCAAGTCACTCGGCGTGCCTTCGCCGCAGGTGATCAGCCAAGCGGTCGACGGCGGTGCCAACCGGCCCAGCGGCGACGCCAACAGCGCCGACGGCGAAGTTTTGCTCGACATCGAAGTCGTCGGTGCCATCGCTCCGGCTGCCGTCATCGTGGTGTATTTCGCGCCGAACACCGATGCCGGATTTCTCGACGCGATCTCCGGTGCCGTCCATGATCCGGTCCACAAGCCGTCGGTGATCTCGATCAGCTGGGGCGGGCCGGAATTTTCCTGGACTGCGCAGGCGATGCGGGCCATGGACGCCGTGTTCCAGGACGCCGCGGCGCTGGGGGTGACGGTCTGCTGTGCGGCCGGCGACGACGGCTCCTCCGACCAGCGGCCGCCCACCGCCGACGATGGCAGGCTGCACGCCGACTTCCCGGCATCCTCGCCTTTCGCGCTGGCCTGCGGCGGCACGCGGCTCGACGCCACCGGCAACGCCTGGCGGGAGACCGTCTGGAATGCCGGCCGCGCGGGTGGCGCCACCGGCGGCGGCGTCAGCGACATCTTCCCGCGTCCGGCCTGGCAGGACGCGGCACGGGTGCCGCCCTCGGCCAATCCCGGCCATCATGTCGGACGCGGCCTGCCGGACGTGGCGGGCAATGCCGACCCGGCCACCGGTTATCTGATCCGGGTCGATGGCCAGCAAATGGTCATCGGCGGCACCAGTGCGGTGGCGCCGTTATATGCGGCACTGGTGGCGCTGTGTAGCGAGCAGCTCGGCCGCCGGCTCGGGTACCTGAATCCGGTCCTGTATCGCCTGCCGGCCAGCGCCGCCATCTTTCATGACGTGCGCAGCGGCGACAACGACATCGGCGGCAGACACGGCGCTTATCCCGCCGGCGCCGGATGGGACGCATGCACCGGCTTGGGCAGCATTCGCGGCGCCCGCTTGCTGGCGGCCTTGAAGTCGGGCTGACCCCGGCAAGCCGTTCCGGAGGCCTGAGCCGGCGTGCCAGCGTGGCGGCGTGCTTGCGGGCCAGCAGACCCGCCGAATCGGTACAATCGTGCGCAGCCGCCCGAGCGGCCGTCTCGCAGCAGCCCGCACTGCCGGCTGCGTCCCGAACCACGGCCACTGGCCCACCCACACCCATCAGAGGACCTTTCCATGCTTCTTCAGAACAAAGTCGCCGTCATCACCGGCGCGGCCAGCGGCATCGGCCGCGAAATCGCCTTCGAATATGCCCGCGCCGGCGCTCGCGTGGTGATTGCCGACCTCGCTCTCGAAGCCGCCAATGCCACCGCCGCTGAGATCGCCAAGGAAGGCGGTACCGCCATGGGCGTGGCGATGAACGTTACCGACGAAACCCAGGTCGATGCCGGCATCGCCGCTGCGGCCCAGGCTTACGGCGGAATCGACATCCTGATCTCCAACGCCGGCATCCAGATCATCAGTCCGATCGTCGACCTGAAGTTTTCCGACTGGCAGCGCATGCTGGCAATCCATCTCGACGGGGCTTTCCTGACTACCCGCGCCTGCATGCGCGAAATGATCCGCTCCGGCCGCGGCGGTGCGATCATTTACATGGGCTCCGTGCATTCGCACGAAGCCTCGCCGCTGAAGGCGCCCTATGTGGCTGCAAAACACGGCCTGCTGGGTTTGGCCAAGGTGGTCGCCAAGGAAGGCGCAAAGAACAACATCCGTGCCAACGTGATCTGTCCGGGCTTCGTGCGCACGCCGCTGGTGGACAAGCAGATCCCGGAGCAGGCCAGGTCCCTCGGCATCAGCGAAGCCGACGTGATCGCAAAGGTCATGCTGAAAGATACCGTCGACGGTGAATTCACGACCA
Source organism: Herminiimonas sp. (assembly GCA_043729515.1). GTDB lineage: Bacteria > Pseudomonadota > Gammaproteobacteria > Burkholderiales > Burkholderiaceae_D > JANXSS01. The sequence goes on along the minus strand of JAYTLK010000046.1, from coordinate 8,555 downwards.
CCCAGGATGTGGCGCAGACCGCGCTTTTCCTGGCAGCCTTTCCAACCAATGCCCTGACGGGTCAATCGATCATCGTCAGTCACGGCTGGTCGATGCAATAGGCAATCGGCAATCAGCTATCGGCACGCGCGTCGATGGTTGCCTTGTGCCGATGTGTCAGGGTAAGCAAGCGATGCAGCATGCTTCCAACAAGCGCTTCCCTGCACTGAATGCGATGCCTGCTAGGCGATGCCGGCCTGAGCCACGCGTGGTTCGGGCGGCAATTCATGCACGATCACTCCGGCATCCTGGTCGGTCGCCTGCAACCAGCCGGCATGCGTGATGGCGCGGCTGGCGTCGCGATACCCTTGTTCCCAGCGCCACTGGATCGAACCACGTGAAAAATTGATGTCCTTGGCAGCCATGTGCCAGTCCTGGCCGCCATACGGAATGCGCACGACATGAATGGTCGTGTTGCAGCCAAGTTCATCCATTTCCCGGCGGTCCGCGCCAGACCTGGCTTTTTCCGGAAGCTGCAGGTAAAGCGCGCGTACCTCGGCCTGCAGCCGGTGCAGACGGCGGTAGTTCTCGACATGGCGTGCCGAGCGCGAGGCGAAGGTCACGTCCTTCTGGCGCGTCAGGACTTCATCGAGCGTGGTCGGCTCCGGTCCGATCGCATTCCAGAGGTCGACCATGAAGCACAACGTGTCGGTCGGCACCGCCTCATCCAGCACCGTCTCCAGTGGCGTGTTCGAATACAGTCCGCCATCCCAATACAGGTCGCCATCGATGCGGATCGGCGGAAAGCCCGGTGGCAGGGCGCCGCTGGCCATGATGTGGGAGACCTCGATCGGCTGCTTCTGGCTGTCGAAACTGACCAGCTCGCCAGTGGTGACCTTGAGCGCATTGACGGACAAGCGCGGACCCTGCGGGCCGTGCAGATACGGAAAATCGATCAGGTCACGCAGCGTGTCGGCCAGCGGGTGGGTGTCGTATAAACCGGCTTGATCCGGCGGCACCGGCAGGCCGGTGGAAAACCGGCTGAACCGCTGCGGCGCAAAAAATCCCGGCACGCCCCGGACCACGGCGTCGGCTGTCGCCCACCAGCTGTTGGCGCGCCGCGCCGGATCGAATACCTGTTGCAGATCAACGCTGTCGGGGTGCGAAACCCGGTCCCAGAATGCGCGCAGCCGATCGACCCGGTCGGCGTCACGGTTGCCTGCAATCAGCGCCGCATTGATGGCGCCGATCGAGGTACCGACCACCCAGTCCGGTTCCAGGGCATTCTCATGCATGGCCTGGTAGACGCCGGCCTGATAGGCGCCGAGTGCGCCTCCTCCCTGCAGGACGAGCGCCCTGCGCGGACGACGCGCCACGTTAATGGAAGCCCATGTTACCGGCGCCAAAGATGCCGACCAGGCCGATGACGATCAGATACAGCGCCACGATGAAGTTGAGCAAGCGCGGCATGATCAGGATCAAGATTCCGGCGATGAGGGAAATCAGCGGGCCGAGTGTCAGGTGAAGGTTCATGAAATGTCCGTGTAGGCAAAGTGGCATGGGCGCTGTTGCACGCTGGCGAAACAGCAAGACGACGCGACCACCCTGCAGATGGCCGCGAGCACGCCATCATAACCGCGGTGTGCATCGCCTGGGATGCGCCGGCCATGATCCGGGCCACGCAGTTCCAGAATTTAAGCCAGTGCTTCCTTCGCCGCCTGCTCCGGCGTCAGGCCATCGTAATACTGGTCGGTGAACCACTCGACCTCGTCTTCGATATGCTGCTGCGCTTCGGCCTGGCTAGCGCCGCCTGCCACCAGAAAACCTTCGACCTCGATACACCAGTGGATCAGCGCCAGGGTTTCCGCATCGAGTGTTTCTTTCTTCTTGGCCATGGCGTATCTCCGTTGTTGATGCAATTCCAGCCGCGCAAGCAGCGTCAAAAAAATTGGGGTCAGAGTCGAATTAATTCGAAATATTTCGAAATAATTCGACTCTGACCCCAATTGAAAAATAAGTGAAGCAGTCCGATAGGCCGGATTCTGTTACGACGCCCGGCGTGAACCGGTCGTTATGGCAGCCATTCCTCTAGGCCGTGAATTACTCCACGGCTCAAGCTTCCTACCCGCACGCTCCGCGAGCAGCCTCAACGCGTGCCTATTTGGAATTGCTCCGGGTGGAGGTTACCGCGTTTCACCGTAACTGAATACGCTCGTCTCTGTGGCCCTGTTCCTCGCCTCGCGGCGGACGGCCGTTAACCGTCACCCTGCTCTGTGGAGTCCGGACCTTCCTCCCGCGCCTGCTGCGGACGATGCCGACCGAAATCGGCATCGACTAACACAAGCGCCAGCGGCTGCCTTGGACTGCTTCGGCCGTCATTGTAGCCGAGCACCCGCCGGCGCGAACTGTCGAGCGGTCGGATACGCCGTGCTTTTCTGCTACCGTGGCGTTTTTTCCCACCAGGCGACGGCATGCAGACAACACGAAGCGGCGGACAAATCCTGGTCGATGCACTGCAGATCCACGGCGTCGACATGGCTTTCGGCGTACCTGGTGAAAGCTATCTGGCGGTGCTCGACGCCCTGCATGACGCATCGATCAAATTCATCATCAATCGCCAGGAAGGCGGCGCCGCTTTCATGGCCGACGCTTATGGCAAGCTGACCGGCCGCCCCGGCATCTGCTTCGTCACCCGCGGGCCGGGCGCCGCCAACGCCACCATTGGCATCCACAGCGCGCACCAGGATTCCACGCCACTGATCCTGTTCGTCGGCCAGGTCGGCGGCGACTTCGCGGAGCGCGAAGCGTTTCAGGAAATCGACTACCGGCGCATGTTCGGCCAGATGACGAAATGGGTGGCGCAGATCGATCGCGCCGAGCGGATTCCGGAATATGTGGCGCGCGCATTCCAGGTCGCCACCAGCGGGCGCCCGGGGCCGGTGGTGCTGGCGCTGCCGGAGGACATGCTGCGTTCGACTGCAGTGGTGAACGACACCCGGCGATACCAGCCACAGCAAGCCTCGCCCTCCCGCGAACAGATTGCGCAGCTGCGCACAATGCTGGAGGCTGCGCAGCGCCCGTTGCTGCTGCTGGGCGGGGCTGGCTGGAATCGCAACGCCTGCGACGACATCACCCGCTTCGCGCATGCATGGTGCCTGCCGGTAGCCTGCGCCTTCCGCTTCCAGGACCTGTTCGACAACCGCGACGACCATTACGCCGGCGACGTCGGCATCGGCATCAACCCGGCGCTGGCCGAACGTATCCGCGCCAGCGACCTGATCCTGGCCATCGGCCCGCGCCTGGGTGAGATGACCACCGGCGGCTACAGCCTGATCGAAGCACCACAAGCGCGCCAGGCGCTGGTGCATGTCCACGCCGGCATCGAGGAACTGGGCCGTGTATATCAGGCCGATCTGGCAATCAACAGCGGCATGCCGCAAATCGCTGCCGAACTTGGCGCCATGCCGCTACCGGCACGCACCGAGCCGCCACATTCCGCCAGTGCAGACACCCCGATCTGGCAGGCGACCGTTGCCGCCGCCCGCACCGACTATCTGGCCTGGCAACGCCACCCCGCCGTGTTCGCCGATGGCGCTCACCGCCTCGATCTGTGGCAAGTGGTGCAGACCCTGCGCGAAGCCCTGCCCGCCGACACCCTGCTGACCAACGGCGCCGGCAACTTCGCCTCCTGGGGCCATCGTTTCTGGCAATACGCCGGATTGCGCACGCAACTGGCTCCCTCTTCCGGCGCAATGGGCTACGGCGTGCCGGCCGGTATCGCCGCCGCATTGATCACCGCGCATCAGGGCAACCCGCGCACGGTGCTCACCTTCGCCGGCGATGGCGATTTCATGATGAACGGCCAGGAGCTGGCCACCGCCGTCCAGTTTCGCGCCGCTCTTCTGATCATTGTTTTCAACAACAGCATGTACGGCACCATCCGCATGCATCAGGAACGGGAATATCCAGCCCGCGTCTCGGGCACGCAATTGCAGAATCCGGATTTCGCGGCGCTCGCGCGTGCCTACGGCGCGTTCGGAGAAACGGTCGAGACCACTGCGGATTTTGCACCGGCACTGCAACGCGCACTCGCCCGGATCGCCGCCACCGGCCTGCCAGCGCTGATCGAATTGCGCTACGACGGCAACCTGATCACGCCGGGCACGACACTGGAAGCAATGCGCGCCGCCGCACTGGCGAAATCAGCGAATTCCGAAAATTAGCCGCTCCAACGTCAGTGCCGCCTCGCACGAAGCGGCGATCACAGATGTTTTTGCAGGCTGGCGCAACCGCCGTGCCAGAAATCATTTGATTACATCGCTTCGTGAATGCTCGTTTTAATTCCGATTCATTTTCTTCCTGTTCTACACATTTCCTTAGCTTGTTTCAGACGCCGCCAAACGATCCGGGAGCGTATGCTTCCCGCACCGATCACGCGGCCTTCGAGCGTAATAATGGGTGGAAAGGAATCATGATGGCATCGCTGGCAATCTCGTATCCCACATCGCTTCGGGCAACGGCCGCTCCCGCCGAAAAGGAACCCGGTCGCCTTGAAGGCGATGCAAAACTGATGACCGGTATGGACGCATTGATGGTGGATCTCGGATTGTCCCTGGCAGGCGCTTCGATCGATGGCAAAGGTCTGCTGCCCGGTGCTGTCGCACCCGATCCGAACCCTGTCGCGCCCCCACCCGGCGCCTCGCCGGCGGTGAACAAGAAAGCGTTCGAAGCGCAGCAAGTTGCCGCACAAGCCGAACGCGACGCGCGTACGGCCGAGCGCAAGGCTGCCGCATCGGTTGCAAAACATAATGCCAATCCGACCGAGGACGGTGAAATCACCTATTCGCTCGACATATACGACGCCAACGTCGCGCGCAAGCACGCAGATGCGGCAAAAAATGCGGCGGACTCTGTCATGCACTGGGTGGAAATTGCCAACGAAGGCCATGAAACCGAGGCACTGGTCGGTGTTGCAAAAGACCTTGTCACCACGAAGGCCGAAGCACGCATCGCGCAGCATCCAAGTGCGCCGAGAGCCGGACCTGATGCACTTCGCCCCAGCAAGACGATGACATTGGGCAGCACCACGGTGACGATCATCGGTGGGACCGTAAAGCAACGGGCAACGACCCGCGCTGTCATCCAGCAGATGTACGACAAGGAGCCTGCCTTCAGGGCGGCAATCGATTCGAAGGCGGGTAGCGGTGAAAACGTCAGGTTGGAAGATTGTCCGGAGGGTATCGGCGGACTAGCTGTGAAGTCGGGCCACACGATGGCGGTCGATGCAAAGGAAAGCGGTTACGGCAAAGGCTACGCGGAAATCATCGCACATGAGCTCGCGCACAATATGGGACTGGACCATGGCCCTGAACTGTCTGCATTCGCAGAAACGGCAGCAGCAACGGTGACTTGAACCATTCATGGCCGTCACCTGCAGCAGCAGATGATCCGGGCACACAGGTCGACGCCTGGACTAGCGCGCCGATCCTTTTGCCGCCAGGATCGATTCGAGTTTGCGCTCCAGCGCATTCGCATTGAACGGCCGCACGATGTAGCCATCGGTGCCGGCCTCGGCTGCGGCCAGGATGTTGTCCCGGCTGGCTTGCGGCGTCACCATCAAAATCGGCAGCTCCGCCGAATCCGCCGACGCGCGGATGGCGCGAATCAGGTCCAGCCCGTTCATCACCGGCATGTCGCAATCGGTGATGATGAAGTCGACCGGCGCACCGACCAGCTTGGCGTTCTTGCAGGCGCGCAGCGCCATGGCACCATCGACCGCCTCGGAAATCTTGCGATAGCCGAGTTCCTTCAGAAGATGCATCACCACATGCCGCATCGGCACGGAGTCATTGACAATCAGGAAATGGAGATCGATTTGCATCGGATGCTTCGTCAGCGGCGGAGGCTCAGTGTACTGGAGATTTGCTGGATTGCCTGGCGGCACCGCGGGCTTCAACGCTTCGGCGCGCAATGTCTCCGACTTCGTCTCGGCCGGCGTGGCCAGATCGGGTGACACTGGCGCCGGCTTGTCCGACGGGGCATCGACCGGGTCGATCTCACTGGTATCGACATAGGTTTCGACGCTCGCGAAAAACTGGTCGTAGAATTTTTTCGATACGATCGTCTGCGCGCCGACCTTCACCATCGCGTCGTCGCTCAAGCCGAAGGGCACCGACAGCGAACCCAGCACGCCGACGCCGACACTGGCGGAGTTGCTGCTTTTTTTCAATGAATAGGATTGCCGGACCGCGTTGGCAAAAATCGTCGTGGCGTTGCTGCCGGCGCTGTCAACTGCGCAGACCACGGTGAATTCAAGCTCCGCATGGCTGTCACGGCTGCGCTGAAAATTCTTGCCGCCTTTAACGAAAGTCGGCTTCGATTCCGAAATGATGTAACCCTGGCTCAACAGGGCCCGCCGCGCCGCCTCGCACACTGTCGCGCCGGAGCCCGGGAAACTGTGGGAGTAGGTGTTGGTACTCGTGAATTCTTCGTCATCAAAGACGGCCGGGCCCTTGGTGGCGCAACCGGCCAGGGCGATCAGCACGCCGACGGCTGCCAGCAGTCCGGTGGGCGGAATATAGAGAAAGCGTGTTGTCGTACCCATATGCAAGCATGATCCTGTAGGCAAACCGTCTGCCGACAGCATACTGGATGCACGACCGGCCGTACCGGCGCCACCCGACTCAGTGAAAGCGCGAAAAATCCGGCCGACGTTTCTCGAAGAAAGCGGCAAACGCTTCCTTGGCTTCGGGTGCGCGCAGCAGGGCGCTGAATGCATGGTTTTCTTCCGTGATGCGGGTTTCCAGTGCAGCGCGATCATCGGCCTTCATCAGGCGCTTGGTGGCGCGCAGCGATGCCGCCGGCATGGCGGCCAGCTTCGCCGCCTGCGCATGCGTGAAGGCATGCAGATCCGTCACCGACACGACGCGATTGATCAAACCCATCTGCAGCGCCTCTTCGGCACCGAAGCTCTCGCCAAACAGTAATTTTTCCGCCGCCCGCCGGAACCCGGCGCATTTTTCCAGCAGAAGGGAAGAGCCGAATTCCGGACACAGGCCGAGTTGGGAAAACGGCATGCTGAACTTCGCATTGTCGGCTGCATACACCAGGTCGCAATGCAGCAGCAACGTGGTGCCGATGCCAACGGCCGGCCCTGCCACGGCAGCGATCACCGGTTTGGTCGCATGGAGCAGCTGCCGCATGAACTGAAAGACCGGGCTTTCGCCCAGGGCCGGTGGCGCATGCATGAAATCCTCGAGATCGTTACCGGCCGTGAAGATTTGCGGCTGGCCGGCGATCACGATCACGCGCACCGAGGTATCGGCCTCGGCCTCGCGCAGGCCATTGGACATGGCCTGGTACATCGCGCCGGTGATCGCATTCTTTTTCTCGATGCGGTTGAAGGCGAGGGTGAAGATGCCGTCGGTGTTGGTGATGTCGATGTCCATGCTGTCTCCGTGATCGCTACCGTTTTCGTTGCCGCCTTGTCGCGACCTCTACCCAGCCTTCAGGCAGTGGAACGTTACATTCTTTCGAAAATCCCCGCCGCTCCCATCCCCGTCCCCACGCACATCGTCACCATGCCGTACTTCAGCTTGCGCCGCTGCATGGCGTGAATCACGGTGGCCGAGCGGATTGCGCCGGTGGCACCCAGCGGATGCCCAAGCGCGATCGCGCCGCCCATCGGATTGACCTTCGACGGATCGAGCCCCAGATCCTGGATCACCGCGATCGCCTGCGCGGCAAAGGCTTCGTTCAACTCGAACCAGTCGATCTGGTCCAGCGACAGCCCAGCGGTCTTCAGTGCCGCCGGAATCGCTTCTTTCGGACCAATGCCCATGATCTCTGGCGGCACGCCACGCACTGCAAAGGAGACGAAGCGTGCCAGGGGCGTCAGATTGCACTGCTTGAGAATCTTTTCGCTGACCAGAATCAGCGCGCCGGCGCCGTCCGAGGTCTGTGAACTGTTGCCGGCAGTGACCGAGCCTTTCGCCGAAAACACCGGACGCAATTTGCCCAGCGCGGCAAGGTTGGTGTCGGCGCGCGCACCTTCATCCTGGTGCACGGTGCGCCGGTCAAGGTCGACCTCGCCGCTGGCCAGGTTGGGCAGGCGCCTGACGATGTCGATGGCAGTCGTTTCGGCATTGAAGTCGCCGGCAGCCTGCGCGGCCAGCGCCTTCAGATGCGAGTCGAGCGCGAACTGATCCTGCGCCTCGCGCGAAACCTTCCACTGTCTGGCGACATTCTCGGCAGTCAGCCCCATGCCATAGGCCATGCCAACATTCTCGTCCTTGAAGACATCCATGTTAATCGACGGATGAAAACCCATCATCGGCACCATCGACATCGATTCGGCGCCGCCGGCGATCATCACATCAGCCTGGCCGACACGGATGCGATCCGCCGCCATGGCAACGGCCGTGATGCCGGAGGCGCAGTAGCGATTCACCGTCACGCCACCGACCGTCTGTGGCAGGCCAGCCAGAAGCACTGCATTGCGCGCCATGTTCAGGCCTTGCGCGCCTTCCGGGAACGAGCAGCCGATGATGGCGTCTTCAATCAAGGTTGGGTCGAGG
>JAYTLK010000045.1:0-28530 GCA_043729515.1 Herminiimonas sp. | reverse complement strand
TCCTGCGCCACGGCGGACCCTGCCAGGGCCAACGCGATCGCACCTGCCACCGGAATCAGTTTGGTCTTGAACTGCATGAATTTTTCTCCTGAGGATTGTAAAAAATCAAGGTTACTGCAACACTCACCGGTCCGAATTACTGAACAGCAAGACGGTACAACAGAAAAAATAGTTAACAAAGCATTTTTGCGCGGCCCACCGACCTCTTTCCGACCCCATGCCGAAGAACCATTCGCTTGACAAAATCGACCGCAAGATCCTGAATCTGTTGCAGAAGGATAACCAGATTCCGACCCGGGTGCTGGCTGCCAAGGTGCATGTCTCGCAACCAACGTGCCTGCGCCGGATCCGCGACCTGCGGACCGCCGGCATCATCATCGGTGACGTCGCGCTGGTTGATCCGTTCGCGCTCGGGCACGGCATGTCGGCTTTTCTCGAAGTGTCGTTGACCGACCAGTCGGACGCCCGGATGCATGAATTCGAAGCACGCATGGGCAAGGAGCCGGAAGTGCAGCAATGCTACTTCGTCTCCGGCGATTATGACTACTTCCTGGTGGTACACGTCATCGACATGGATGCCTATTACCAGTTCGTGCGCCGCGTCATCTCCGGTTCGGGCAACGTGCGGCATTTCCAGTCACGTTTTCCAATGAAGCGGGCGAAGTTTTCTACCCGTGTCGTCTTCGACGAAAAAGCCGTTAGTCTGGATGTGCGCGTTGGAAAATAGGCTAACGAGACGATAACGCGCCGCGCAGGCACGCCGACGACAGCAGCAGATGATGAATTCCGCCGTGCATGCCATCGTCGCGTGTCAAATGCGCTGCCTGGGCCCGGGCCCAGGCGCAGGGTGCTCTCAGGCCGGCTGTGCCAGCAGCCGGGACGGCCGCCCCTGCCGCGGCAACCCCGTGAAGGCAAAATCGACTTCCGGAATCCGGCCGGAAACAATATCGGCAATCGCCCGTCCGGAGCCGCAACCCATGGTCCAGCCGAGGGTGCCGTGGCCGGTGTTGAGAAACAGGTTGGCAATCTTCGATGTGCCGATGTAGGGCACATTCGATGGCGTCAGCGGTCGCAGGCCGGTCCAGTAGACCGGGCTGTCGTAGTCGCAGGCGTCCGGAAACAGTTCGCGGGTACGACGCGTGATCGCTTCACAGCGGGTGGTATTGAGTTCGCGCGTGTAGCCGTTCAATTCACAGGTGCCGGCCACGCGCAGCCGGTCGCCCAGGCGGGAGATCACGAGCTTGTGGCCGTCGTCGGTCAGTGAGACGCTCGGCGCCTTGGCGCCATCGATGATCGGATAAGTGGCCGAGTAGCCCTTGCCCGGATAAATCATCAGATCGATGCCCAGGGGCTTGACGAGCGGCACCGAGAAGCTGCCCGTGGCCAGCACGAAGGCATCAGCGGTCAACACTTGGTGCCGGCCGTCGGCATCGATGATTTCCACGCCAGAGATGCGTGTTGCCGCACCGGTACCGGTAGTCAGCAGTCGCGTGACGGTGGTGTTGAACCTGAAGCCGACCCCGGCCTCGGTCGCCTTTTGCGCCAGGCCGGTGGTGAATTTGTAGATGTCGCCTGACTCATCGGTCGGCGTGAAATCGCCGCCGACAATCTTGCTGCGCAGGCTGGCCAGCGCCGGCTCGATCCTGACCACGGCATCGGCATCGATCGATTCGCGCGGACAGCCCAGCTCGCGCATCAGCCTTGCGGCTGGCAGCGATTCCTCGAAATCCTTCTGGTCGGTATAAAAATGCAGGATGCCGCGAGTCAGGCAGTCGTAGTCGACGCCGGTCTCTGCCCGCACCGATTGCAAGGTCTGGCGGCTGTATTCTGCAATGGCGACGATCTGGCGGATGTTGTCGGCCGTGCGCCCAGGCGTGCATTCGCGCAAAAAATGCATTCCCCATTTCCACTGCAGCCATTCAGGGCGGAACCGGTACAGCAGCGGAGCATCTTCCTTGCCGAGCCATTTGAGCACCTTCATCGGCGCAGCAGGATTGGCCCAGGGCTCGGCATGCGAGACCGAGATCTGGCAGCCGTTGGCAAAACTGGTTTCCTGGGCGGCACCCGGCTGGCGTTCGAGCACCGTGACCTCGTGGCCCGCCTTGCGCAGGAACCAGGCCGATGCCGTGCCGATGATGCCGGCGCCGAGGACGATGACGTTCATTTTTTTGCTCCCGGGTGATGCGACGTGGCCGGGTCGGCCGTGTCGCTGCGCCGGCGTTGCAAGGCAGCTGCCGACAAGGGAATTGTAGGAAATTTCAGCGTGTTCGGGGAATCATTCCCCAGGGTGCGGTTTATATTGATCAAACTTCTGAGCTCATGGATGTTCGAAAATCGAAACTTTCATCATTCTTTTTCGATATTCGATTCGCGCATCATGTCGAGTTCGGCTGCCACGGCTATTGAAATCGATTCACCCAGCGCCTGCTTCAACCCGGCGCGCAACTGGCAGGCCAGGTTGTTTACCGCGTCATGCAGGACGACCGCAAGCTGGTCACGGATATGAGGTTCGAGCACCTCATCCAGACGGCCGAGCAGCTTTTCGAGCACCGCCTCGCTGATGGCGGCGATGTCTGCCAGTGGAATGCCGTCGCGCGGAATCACTTCGGGAGAAATTGCGTGGGACGCGGCGGGAAAAACTTCGCGAAAAACGTCAGGTGGAGATTCGGGGGCGGCGTCGACGGCTGCAGCCTGCAACACCGTCTCACTGGACGAGAAGGCGGCTGACGCAGCAACCACCAGCGCGGCGGCGACCGGAACCTCGAGCACTTCGGTCAGGACCGGGATTCCGGATTCACTGTTTTGCATGCTCAGGCTTTCTCTGCATCGAAATGGGTAAGCGGATAACCCCGCTGCTTGTAATGCATGTAGCGCTCGCGGCCAGCGAGCAGGTCGGCATCGGCGGTGGAAACGATTTCGATCATGCGCGCGAAGCGGGCGAAATAGGCCGGCGTGCCACCTGACAAATTGATCAGCAAATGATGATGCGGCAAATCCGCAGTGTCGCTGTCGGCCAGGATGATCGGCGTGCGTGATGCCAGGGGATCATTGCAGGTCACATGCGGCAGGAAATCGAATTCGGAGAAGCGCCAGAGCGCCTCGTCGAGCGCGTCGCGCTGAGCGCGGTCGGTCGTGAGAAGCACGATCCGGTGATCGCCGGCACGCGCCTTGCGCGTAAGCCGGCAGGTGTAGCCGATGCGGTCGGCGATGTTGGTATGGAAGTCGATGCGAGTCATGAAGCGTGAAACGAGAGTGGGCTTGCTAGAAGCGAATGCCGGCGGGATTGGCGTCTGGCGCTTTCGGCTGGTTGCGGGGTGCCGGTTTCCGGCCAACGCTTGCCGGTGATGCATCGACTGCGTTATCCCCGGCGTCTGCGCTGGTCGTCGGTTTGGCCGGGGTGTCGCGTGATGCCGGAGCCGCCGACTGTGGTGCCGGATTGCGATAGGACTTAGGCAGACTGTTCGATTCCGGATACCCGGCTGCGCTCAGGCTGGCATTCCAGGCGCCGGGTTCAAACCCCCGCAGCTTGGTGCCGCCCACCGACAGTTGCGGCAACTCGACCCCGCCCGTACCGAGCGTGGCGATGTCCGCATTGCTGGAGACGGTTTTTTCGGTAAATGGAATGCCACGGCTGCCGAGCAGCTTGCGGCCTTCGTCACAGGGAGCACATTTTGCCCCCGTATGGAGGGTGACCGGGCTGGTCTTGGCCACTTCTGCTACTGAAAAGGGAAGGTCGCCACCGTCGACCACATTTCCGGCAAACGCTTTTTTCTGTGCCCGCTGCGCCGACGGGGGTGGCGGCACGTCGCTGTAATTGGTCTTGCCATCCGGGCCGACCCATTTGAACACCTGCGCCGAGACACCGCTCGACGCCAGCAGCAAGCAAACTCCCAGTGCGATGCCGAGGCGAGGGAGTGGCGCATGCCAGTGCGCCAGGCCAATGCCAGCGGCAGGGTGAAGGCCGGCGCTGTGGCCGGGGCGTGCAGTCCGATCGATCAGGTTCATGCGAATTCCCCCGTAAGGGGATAAAGAGTGGCGCAGCAGCAAGTTGGGGTCAAGTCAATTTCCGCCTGCCGTCATGCCGTTGTGTCGCAAAAGCGCGTCGATGTTCGGATCACGACCGCGAAATGCCTTGAACGAATCGATGGCCGGCCGTGATCCGCCGACTGCCAGGATCTCCTGCAGGAAGCGGCGCCCGGCATCGCCCCATGGTGGTGCAGAATCGGCGTGACCGGAGTCTGCCTCGCCGACGATGCCAGCGGTGGCGGCAGCATCGCGCGTCGCCGATGGCGTCGCCCCTGCCATGGTCGCGGTTCGGGCGGCCTCCTCGAATGCGCCGTAGGCATCGGCCGACAACACCTCCGCCCATTTGTAGCTGTAATAGCCGGCTGCATAGCCGCCGGCAAAGATATGGCCGAAGGCATTCTGGAAACGGTTGAACGGAGGGGGAATCAGCACCGCGACCTCGCGCCGGACTTGGTCGATCAGGCCCTGCACGGTGGTGTTGCCACTGCTGCGGTAGTCGAAATGCAGGTGCATGTCGAACAATGAAAATTCCACCTGCCGCAGGGTCTGCAGGCCGGATTGGAAATTCTTTGCCGCGATCATCTTGTCGAACAGCGCGCGTGGCAACGGCTTGTCGGTCTGCGCATGCGCGCTCATGTGCTGCACCACGTCCCATTCCCAGCAAAAGTTTTCCATGAACTGCGATGGCAGTTCGACCGCATCCCATTCCACACCGGAAATCCCCGACACGCCCAGTTCCTCGACCTGGGTCAGCATGTGGTGCAGGCCATGGCCAAATTCATGGAACAGGGTAATGACGTCGTCATGCGTGAGCAGCGCCGGCTGCACTTTGCCATCGATCACCGGCGGCGCGGTGAAATTGCAGGTCAGGTAGGCGACCGGTGTCTGCAGGCCCTCTGCGTGGACGCGCCGGCCGCGGGCGTCGTCCATCCAGGCCCCGCCACGCTTGCCGGTGCGGGCATAGAGATCGAGGTAGAACTGGCCGATCAACTGGCCTGCGCATTCGATCCGGTAAAAATGCACGTCCGGATGCCAGACCGGCGCGGCATCCGGCGTGATCGTGACCGAGAACAGGTTTTGAATCAGGCGAAACAGCCCGCCGACGACTTTCGGCTCCGGGAAGTATTGCTTGACCTCTTGCTCGGAGAAAGCGTAACGCCGTTCACGCAGTTTTTCGGAGGCATAGCTGATGTCCCAGGATTCCAGCTGCGGCAGGCCGAGTTCATCTGCTGCAAATGCCTGCAGTTCGGTCAGGTCGCGTTGCGCATGCGGACGGGCGCGCTGCGCCAGATCATGCAGGAAAGCGATGACCTGTTCCGGCGTCTCGGCCATTTTCGGCACCAGCGAGACTTCGGCGTAATTGCGATAGCCGAGCAGGCGTGCTTCCTCGTCCCGCAGGGCCAGCAAAGCGTCGATGCTGGCGCTGTTGTCCCAATCCGGATTGGCGCCGAGTTCGGATGCCTTGGTGGTGCTGGCGCGGTAGATCGTTTCGCGCAAGGCGCGGTCGTCGGCATACTGCAGAAGCGGAAAATAGGAAGGAAACTGCAGGGTAAATTGATAGCCAGCCTTGCCGCCGGCTTCGGCTGCCGCCCGCGCCGCGGCCCGCACGTCATCCGGCAGACCGGCCAGGCGCGCCGGATCATCCACCATCAGGACATAGGCATTGGTCGCATCGAGCACGTTCTCGGAGAAGCGGGTGGCAAGTGCGGCCTGCTGTTCCTGGATCTCGGCGAACCGGCTCTTGGCGGCATCGGTCAGTTCGGCGCCGCCCAGGCGAAAATCACGCAGGGCATTTTCGATGATGCGACGACGGGCTGGCGGCAGACCGCTGAATTGCGGGTCGTCGTGAAGCATCTTGTATTTTGCAAACAGCGCCAGGTTCTGGCCCAACGCCGTCCAGAATTCCGTCACCTTCGGCAGGTTTTCGTTATAGGCCGCGCGCAGTGTCGGCGTGTCGACCACTGCATTGAGGTGACCGACGATGCCCCATGCCCGGCCCAGACGTTCGGTGGTTTCCTCGAGCGGCGTCACGAAATCATTCCAGGTGAGGCCGCCTTTCGCGGTTTCGAGTCGCGTGATGACGGCGCGGCCCTGTTCCAGCAGCAGCGCGACGGCTGGCGTCACGTGTTCGGGCCGAATCGCATCGAAGCGCGGCAGCCCGGAAAAATCCAGCAGCGGGTTGTCGGGGATGCCGGGATTGCCGGGATTGCCGGAAATGGTGGAAGTGGCGGCGCCGGTAGTCGACGATTCGATCGCGTCATCCCCAGCAGTGGCAATCGGTGGTGGCGCCGATGGATTCGGCGTGGCGGACGGGTGGTGGGCACTGGTCATCTTCATTCCTTTCCTGCGGCACGTTCGGCCGCTTCGAGTGTATTCATCAAGAGCATCGTGATCGTCATCGGACCGACACCGCCCGGCACCGGCGTGATCCAGCCGGCCACCTCACGCACCGCATCGAAATCGACATCGCCACAGAGTTTGCCGGCGTCGTCCCGGTTCATGCCGACATCGATCACGACGGCGCCTGGCTTGACCATGTCGGCCGTCAGGGTATTGCGCCGTCCGACGGCGGCCACCACCACGTCGGCCTGCCGTGTGTGGGCGCCGAGATCGATGGTATTGCTGTGACAGATCGTGACGGTTGCGTTGGCTTGCAAGAGCAACAGCGCCATCGGCTTGCCGACCGTATTGCTGCGGCCGATGACCACGGCATGCTTGCCTTTGAGGTCGATGCCGGTGCTGTCGATCAGTTTCATGCAACCGAAGGGCGTGCAGGGCCGAAAACCCGGCGTGCCGGTCAGCAGCTCGCCGGCGCTCAGCACCGAATAACCATCGACATCCTTGGCAGTGGCAATTGCGGCGATGACGGCTGCCGGATCGATCTGGCGCGGCAGCGGCATCTGCACCAGAATTCCGTGGATTGCCGGATCGGCATTCAATGCCGCGATACGCTGCAACAGCGTTTCCTGCGACAGGCTGGCCGGATGGGTTTCGAGCACCGAGCGGATGCCCGTGTCCGCGCAGGCCTTGACCTTGTTGCGCACATACACCTGGCTGGCCGGATCGTCGCCAACCAGCAGCACCGCCAGGCCGGGCCGATGATTGCGCGCAGTCAACTCGGCTGCACGGCGGGTGATTTCAGTGCGTAATTTTTGTGAAAGCTGGGTTCCACTGGTCAGGATTGCTGGCATGTTCTGGGATGGTTTGTAGGGAATGGGGCGCAATTCGAGCCAACGCGTTCGTGCAGCGCGACTGCCGATGGCGTTGATTATAAAGCCGCCGCCGTGGCGTGCTCGAACCAACGACCTGCGGCTGGCGACGGTTTCGATCCTGATCGCGGTGAGCAAAGGCACTTCGCTGCTGCGCAACAAAATATCACATCGTGAAATCACATCTCGCGATTTGAAAATACCGGAAGCTGCTGGTAAAATTCGGCTGTTGTTTGTTTTACCAACAAATTCTGTTGCAGAATGACTGGTCAGCCACGCGCTCGACTGGCGCACGCCGGCAAGCGCACGCCGGCATTCGCGCCAAGCGGCCATTTTGCGCATCACGCACCTTGCCTATACCGGGGACACCCAGGAGACACTCTATGTCAGCCCAACTCGACGAAGTCATGGCCCAGGCGGCCAACGATCCCGATGTCATCGAAACGCAGGAGTGGCTCGATGCCCTCGAAGCGGTGATCGAGAACGAAGGCCCGGAGCGGGCGCACTACCTGATGGAGCGCATGGTCGACCTGGCACGGCGGCGCGGCGCGCATATTCCGTTCTCCAGCAACACGGCCTACGTCAACACGATTCCCGCGCACCTCGGCGCGCATTGCCCCGGCAACCTGGAATACGAAGAACGTCTGCGCTCCTGGATGCGCTGGAATGCGATGGCGATGGTGGTCAAGGCGAACCGTGCCGATGGCGACCTCGGCGGACATATCTCCAGCTTCGCGTCCCTGGCCAACATGCTCGGCATCGGCTTCAATCATTTCTGGCATGCGCCGACCGCAGACCATGGCGGCGACCTGCTCTACATCCAGGGCCATTCCTCCCCCGGCATCTATGCCCGCTCCTTTCTGGAAGGACGGCTGACGGAAGACCAGATGCTGAAATTCCGGCGCGAGGTTGACGGTGGCGGTTTGTCTTCCTATCCGCATCCGAAGCTGATGCCGGACTACTGGCAATTCCCGACCGTCTCGATGGGTCTGGGGCCGCTGATGGCCATCTACCAGGCGCGGTTCCTGAAATACCTGCATGCGCGCGGTATCGCCAAGACCGACAACCGCAAGGTTTGGGTGTTTTGTGGCGACGGCGAGATGGATGAACCGGAATCGATGGGCGCCATCGGCATGGCCGGACGCGAGATGCTCGACAACCTGGTCATGGTCGTGAACTGCAACCTGCAGCGGCTCGACGGCCCGGTGCGCGGCAACGGCAAGATCATTCAGGAACTGGAAGCGGACTTCCGCGGCGCCGGCTGGAATGTGGTCAAGGTCATCTGGGGACCGGGGTGGGACGAATTGCTGGCCAAGGACAAGGAAGGCATCCTGCAGCGGGTGATGATGGAAACCGTCGACGGCGAATATCAAAACTACAAGGCGAAAGACGGCGCCTACGTGCGCAAGCATTTTTTCGGCAAGCATCCGAAGTTGCTGGAGATGGTCGCCAACATGACCGACGGCGACATCTGGCGCCTGACCCGCGGCGGCCATGATCCGCACAAGATCTATGCAGCCTTCAAGATCGCCCAGGAAAACAAGGGGCAGCCAACGGTGTTGCTGGTCAAGACCGTCAAGGGTTTCGGCATGGGCAAGTCGGGCGAGGCACGCAACACTGCCCACCAGACCAAGAAGCTCGACGACGAGGCGATCCGCGAGATGCGCGACCGCTTCGCGATTCCGATTCCCGACGATCAACTGGCCGACGTCCCCTTCTTCAAGCCGGCCGATGATTCGCCGGAAATGATCTATCTCCACGAGCGGCGGGCCGCGCTTGGCGGTTACCTGCCGCAGCGCCGCGCCCAGGCCGATGAACGGCTGCCGGTGCCGGCGCTGTCCGCCTTCAAGGCAGTGCTCGATCCGACCGCGGAAGGACGCGAGATCTCGACCACCCAGGCCTATGTGCGCGTGATCTCGATCCTGCTGCGCGACGCCGTGCTTGGCCCACGGGTGGTGCCGATCCTGGTCGACGAAGCCCGTACCTTCGGCATGGAAGGGTTGTTCCGCCAGATCGGCATCTTCAACCAGCAGGGCCAGCTCTACGAGCCGGTCGACAAGGACCAGGTCAGCTATTACCGCGAAGACAAGGCGGGCCAGATTCTGCAGGAAGGCATCAACGAGGCCGGCGCCATGAGTTCCTGGATCGCGGCTTCCACCTCGTATTCGACCAACAACCGGATCATGGTGCCGTTCTACACCTTCTATTCAATGTTCGGTCTGCAGCGCACGGGCGATCTGGCATGGGCGTCGGGTGACATGCGCGCGCGCGGTTTCCTGCTGGGTGGCACTGCCGGGCGCACCACCCTGAACGGCGAAGGCCTGCAGCACGAGGATGGCCACAGCCATGTCCTGGCGTCGACGATTCCGAACTGTATTCCCTATGATCCGACCTTCGCCCACGAAGTCGGCGTGATCATCCATGACGGCCTGCGGCGCATGATCGATCAGCAGGAAGACGTGTTCTATTACATCACGCTGATGAATGAAAACTATCCGCATCCGGGGCTGAAGGAAGGGCAGGAGGCGGACATCCTGAAGGGCTTGTATCTGCTGCAGCCGAGCGCGGCGGCAACTGCCCTGCCGGCCACCGGCAAGCCAGGTTTGCGGGCGCAGCTGATGGGATCCGGCACCATCCTGCGGGAAGTGATTGCAGCCGCCGCACTGCTGGAATCTGACTGGGGCGTCTCTGCCGATGTCTGGTCGGCGCCGTCGTTCACGTTGCTGGCGCGCGATGGCCAGGACATCGAGCGTTGGAACATGCTGCATCCGACCGACACGCCGCGACTGGCCCACATCACGCAGTCGCTGCAGGACAGTGCCGGGCCAATCGTGGTCGCCACCGATTACATGCGCACCTTCGCCGAGCAGGTACGGGCATTCATCCCGCGGGGCCGGACCTACAAGGTACTCGGCACCGATGGCTTCGGCCGTTCCGACAGCCGCGCCAAACTGCGGGAATTCTTCGAGGTGAACCGGTATTTCGTGACGATCGCCACGCTCAAGGCGCTGGCCGAGGAAGGATCGATCCAGGCGACAGTGGTGGCGCAGGCGATTGAAAAATACGGCATCAATCCGGAAAAGATCAATCCGGTCACGCTTTGAGAACCTGCCTTGAAAATCCGCGCAAAAAACCTTTGAGTCACCTGAAGAACGGGAGTCTGCAATGAGCATGGTGGAAGTGAAAGTACCCGATATCGGCGACTTCAAGGAAGTCGAAGTCATCGAATTGCTGATCAAGGTCGGCGATACGATCAAGGTCGATCAGTCATTGATTACGGTCGAGTCCGACAAGGCCAGCATGGAGATTCCGTCGAGTCAGTCCGGCGTGGTCAAGGAATTGAAGATCAAGGTCGGCGACAAGGTGGCGGAAGGGTCGGTTCTGCTGGTCGTCGAGTCGGCTGCCGAGTCTTCTGTCGTTGCACCGGCGGATACGTCTGCAAGCGCGCAGGAAAATCCGTCTGCGGGCGCGCAGACAACGACCGCCGCAGCACCGGCCGCGGTGACCGCGGCCACCGGTGCGGCGACCGCTTCCGGTTCGCCTGCCCTGACGCTGGTCGAGTCACGGCCGGCGCCCGCAGCCTCTGCCGCTGCCGCTGCCGCTGCCGCAGCCGCGGTCAGCGCTGCGAGCACGGGCTATGGCGGCGGCGGCGGGCCGGTTGCGCCGGGAACCGCCGGTGCGTCAGGCAGCGTGAACACGGGCGCAGGCCAGGGCAGCGCTGCGGCGCAGGCAGCGGCACCGGTACTGGCACCGGCCGCAACGCCTGGCGGCAGCATCCTGCCGCACGCATCGCCCTCGATTCGCAAGTTCTCGCGTGAGCTGGGAGTGGACCTGATCCGGGTCATCGGTACCGGTCCGAAAGGCCGCATCACGCACGAAGACGTGCAGAGCTATGTCAAGCAGGTCATCTCCGGCGCCGGCACGGCTGACGCCGCTACCCCCACGACCGAGAAAGCAGGCAAGGGAAGCGGCGTCGGACTCGATCTGCTGCCTTGGCCATCGCTCGATTTCTCCAGGTTCGGCAGCACCGAACTGTTGCCGCTGTCACGCATCAAGAAGATCAGCGGCCCGAACCTGCACCGCAACTGGGTCATGATTCCCCATGTGACGCAATACGACGAAGCCGACGTCACGGCGCTGGAAGAATTGCGCAAGTCGTCCAATGCCGCCATGGCGAAATCCGGCGTCAAGCTGACCATGCTGGCGTTCGTCATCAAGGCTTGCGTGGCAGCGCTGAAAAAATATCCGGCATTCAATGCGTCGCTCGACGCCGCTGGCGAGAACCTGATCCTGAAGCAGTATTACCACATCGGTTTTGCTGCAGATACGCCAAACGGGCTGATGGTGCCGGTGGTCAAGAACGCCGATCAGAAAGGCATTTCGCAGATCGCCCAGGAGATGGGTGAACTGTCGGCGCAGGCACGTGACGGCAAGTTGAAACCGGCCGACATGCAGGGCGCCAGCTTCACGATTTCGTCCTTGGGCGGCATCGGCGGCACGAAATTCACACCGATCATCAATGCGCCGGAAGTCGCCATTCTCGGCTTGTCGAAGTCGGAGATGAAACCGGTCTGGGATGGCGCGGCGTTCCAGCCGCGCCTGATGATGCCGCTTTCGCTGTCCTATGATCATCGGGTCATCGACGGCGCCATGGGGGCACGTTTCACCGTCTATCTGGCCGAGGTCCTGGCCGACATGCGCAAGACGCTGCTGTGAGGCTCGCCGTGCCAGTTGCCGACAATGCTGCCGCGGGGCGCGGCGCATGACGACCTGCGTCGTGGTACGCAAGAACGATCAGGTTGCCATTGCCGCGGATTCGCTGGTCACCTTCGGTGACACCCGCCTGGCGCATGGCTATGAAGCGAACCGGAAGATCTTTCAGGTCGGTGAGTCCTACATCACGCTGGCCGGCACGGCTGCGCATTTTCCGGTGATGCGCAAGCTGCTCACCGACATGGGCGAGGAGTGCCGGCTCGGCAGCCGCGACGAGGTATTCGCGACCTTTACCCGTGCGCACCAGATCCTGAAGGAGACATATTTTCTCAACACGAAGGAAGACGAGGATGATCCTTACGAGTCGTCGCAGATCATTTCGTTGATTGCCAATCCGCACGGCATCTTCGGCATCTATTCCTATCGCGAAGTCTTCAGCTTCGACCGTTTCTGGGGCATCGGCAGCGGCCGCAATTTTGCTCTCGGCGCCATGTACGCCGTGTACGACAGCGCGCTGGACGCACGGGCGATCGCCGAGGTCGGCGTGCAGGCCGGCGCGGAATTCGACAAGAGTTCATCGGCGCCGTTTCAGATCATCAGTTTCGATCTGCTGCCGGCGCCTGGCTCTGCAAGCGAGCAGTCAGCGGAAGATGGAAAATCCGGCTCGCTGATGAAGGACAACAGCCAACCCAGTGCCACCAGCATCACCGGCGCCACCGACCCGACACAATTTTCTACCGGCACGACGCAATTCAATACGGAGCGCAATACATGAGCATGATCGAAGTGAAAGTGCCGGACATCGGCGATTTCAAGGAAGTCGAAATCATTGAATTGCTGGTGAAAGTCGGCGACACGATCAAGGCCGACCAGTCGCTGATCACGGTCGAGTCCGACAAGGCCAGCATGGAAATCCCGGCCAGTCATGCGGGTGTGGTCAAGGAACTGAAGGTCAAGCTTGGTGACAAGGTGGCCGAGGGGTCGGTGCTGCTCATGCTGGAAGCAGCGGACGCCGAGGCAGGGGCCGGATCGCCGGCGTTGCCTGCGCCGGCAGCTGCTGGCGCAACGGCCGCTTCATCGGCGTCGTCCGCTTCTGGTGAAGCGGCGTCGGCCGCCGCTGCAGGCGCTGATTCGGCTGCGGCGCCAACCTCGGGAGCTGTATCGGCCGCACCTGCACCGACAGCCGCCAGTTTCACTGGAAACATCGACATCACCTGCGACACGCTGGTGCTGGGCGCCGGGCCGGGCGGCTATACCGCTGCCTTTCGCGCTGCGGACCTGGGTCAGAACGTGGTGCTGGTCGAGCGATATCCGAGTCTCGGCGGCGTCTGCCTCAATGTTGGCTGCATTCCGTCGAAAGCCCTGCTGCATGCAGCGAAGGTCATCACCGAAGCCGAAGAGATGTCGCACTTCGGCATCAAGATGGCCGCGCCCGAGATCGACATCGATGCGCTGCGTGGCTGGAAGGATGGCGTGGTCAAGAAGTTGACGGGCGGCTTGTCCGGCCTGGCAAAGGCGCGCAAGGTACAGGTCGTGCAGGGCCGTGGCGCCTTTACGTCCGCCAACACGCTGCAAGTGGACACGCCGGAGGGGGTCAAGGTGGTCGGCTTCCGGCACGCGATCATCGCGGCTGGCTCGTCGGTGACGCGCATCCCTGGTTTTCCGGATGACGATCCGCGTGTCATTGATTCCACCGGCGCGCTGGAACTGCGCCAGATCCCCAAGACCATGCTGGTGATCGGCGGCGGCATCATCGGCCTCGAGATGGCCTGCGTCTACGATGCGATGGGTACCAGGATCACGGTGGTGGAATTTGCCGACGGCCTGATCCCGGCAGCCGACCGCGACGTCGTCAAGCCGCTGCAGAAACGGATCGAGAAACGCTACGCCGCCATCCATCTGAAAACCAAGGTCACCCGACTTGATGCGCGCGACGACGGCCTGTTGGCGAGCTTCGAAAGTGCCGACCCCGCCGGCGCCGCAGCCCCCGCGCCGCAATTGTTCGACATGGTCCTGATGGCGGTCGGCCGACGGCCGAACGGCAAGGAAATCGATGCCGGCAAAGCCGGCGTGCATGTCACCGAACGCGGCTTCATTCCGGTGGACCGGCAGCAGCGCACCAACGTGCCGCATATATTTGCCATCGGCGACATCTGCAGCGATCCGATGCTGGCCCACAAGGCAACCAATGAAGCCAAGGTCGCCGCCGAAGTCATCGCCGGCCACAAGGTCGAGTTCGATCCGGTGACGATTCCGTCAGTGGCATACACCGATCCGGAAGTGGCGTGGATGGGCGTGACCGAGACCGAAGCCAAGGCCAAGGGCATTCCGTTCGCCAAGGCGAATTTTCCGTGGGCGGCTAGCGGGCGGGCGTTGGCCATGGGTCGCGACGACGGCATGACCAAGCTGCTCTGGGATCCGGCCACCAAGCGCATCATCGGTGCCGGGATCGTCGGCGTGAATGCCGGCGAATTGCTGGCCGAAACAGTACTGGCAATGGAGATGGGCGCCGACCTGGAAGACCTGGCCCTGACGGTGCATGCCCATCCGACCCTGTCGGAAACGCCGATGTTCGCCGCCGAGATGGGGCTGGGCGTGATTACCGATCTGTACCTGCCGAAGAAATAAAAGACAACGCTGCAGCGCCACGCGCCGAAAGCCGTGGCGCGCTATGACCAGTAACCGAGCCGCTTCATCCAGCCGGCGATGGCCCGTGTGTCCTCGCCGCCGGCTTCATGCCAGGCCTGCATGTCGGGGCCGTCTTCGGGCAGGCGATGCTGGCCGAGCTTGAATTTCCCCTCGATGCGGGCGACGCGCATCCGGAAGCCGACGATGGCGCGCAGCAATCCTTCCCGTATTCCCGGATCCATCTCGGAGAATTGCGTGCGATAGCCCGGTTCATGATGCGTGATCAGGTGCTGCAGCGTGGCCAGCTTGCCGGCGTCGCTGTCGTCGATCGTCACCGGTCCGCTTGCATGGACGGCGATGTAATTCCAGGTCGGCACCCGGTTGCGTCCGGCATAGAGCGTCGGCGAGATATAGGCGTGCGGCCCATGAAAAATCAGCAATGCCTCGGGCGCTTCCTGCCATGCGCGCCAGTGCGGATTGGCACGCGCGACGTGACCGCTGATCTCGATTGCGCCATCGACATGCCGCGCCAGCACCGGCACATGCGTGGCGAACTGGGCGCCGTCGACCTGCGACACCAGCGTGGCGAAATTATATTTGCGCATGACCTCCAGCAGCAGGTCCGGGTCGTCCGGTGCGAAATGCTTCGGCAGGTACATGCGTTTCCTTCGATGATGCGTTCGTGACCGACAGCGGCCCCCGGCGACTGCGTGCCTCAGGCGTCGAACGTCGCCAGCACGCTGGAGAGCATGCCGATCATCTGGTCGATTTCCGCACGGGTCACGTTCAAAGCCGGCATGAAGCGCAAGAGATCCGGCCGCGGCGAATTGAGCAGCAGGCCTACCGGCGCCAGGCCGCGTGCCGCCTCGACCACTTTCGGCCCGATGTCCTTGCCTAACATGAGCGCGCGCAGCAGCCCTTCGCCGCGTTCGCCGACCAGGCCGTGCCGTTCGCACAGCATCAGCAACTGGCTGCGCAAATAGTCGCCCATCTCGACCACGTGTTCCTGAAAGCCTGGCGCCGTCAGCGCTTCAATGACGGCGATGCCGACCGCCGTCATGAGCGGATTGCCGTTGTAAGTGCCGCCCTGGTCGCCCGGCTCGAAACAGGCGATTTCTTCGCGGCAGAGGAGCGCCGCCAACGGCACGCCGCCGCCGATTCCTTTGCCCAGGCTCATGATGTCGGGTTCGACGCCGGAGAGCTGGTGCGCGAACAGCATGCCGCAGCGGCCCATGCCGCTCTGCACTTCGTCGACCATCATCAGGAGGCCGCGTTCCTTGGTCAGGGCGCGCAGCTGCTGCATGAATTCCCGGGTGGCGGGGATGACGCCGCCTTCGCCCTGGACCGGCTCCAGCATCACGCCGATGGTGCGGTCCGTGATCAGGCGCTCGACGCTGGCGATGTCGTTGAGGTCGGCCTTCGGAAAGCCCTCGACCTGCGGCGCATACATGACGTCCCAGCCGGGCTTGCCGGAGGCCGACATGGTGGCCAGGGTACGACCATGGAAACTGTGGTCGAAGGTGATGATTTCGTGGCGGCGTTCGCCGCGCGCATTCGGGTGCAGGCGGCCGTATTTGCGGGCCAGCTTGATGGCGCCTTCGTTGGCCTCGGCGCCGCTGTTGGCGAAGAAGACCCGGTCGAAACAGGAGTGTGCCGCCAGTAAAGAGGCCAGGCGCAGTGACGGTGCATTGAAAAATGCCGGCGACGGATTGATGACTTTTTTTGCCTGCGCGGTCAGTGCATCGGTGATCACCTGCGGCGCGTGACCGAGGCAGTTCACCGCCCAGCCCTGCAGGTAATCGAGATATTTTTTGCCGGTATGGTCGGTCAGGAACATGCCGTCGCCTTCGAGGAAGACGATCGGCGGCCGATTGGTGATGTACATCAGTGCATTCACGTCGAACTGGTTGAATTCCATTGTTCTCTCCTGGTCGGCCTGGCCGAAAATACGTCGAAAGTGGCGATGCGGCATCGCCATCATACAAAAAAAAAGCCACAGGTTGCGCCTGTGGCTGATGATCAGGACCCGATCACATGCGCGGCGGTGGTCGCGGGCGGCAAGCAGCGCGACGTCGGAGTGATGCGGATTGCCGGAAATGGGTCGGATTCATGATTTTGATAGTAAGGCGTTTCATTGTGCGCGTCAAAATTTTCTTGGCAGGATGGCAGCACTCCGGGGCTCACGTACCCGGCGCATCGGCCTGCGACGTGAATGCGTCGGCCAGAAACTCCTCCTCAGGCAGCCGGCAGAGCGCCGTGAAATCGCGCCGGGCGGCCTCGACCATGAGCGGTGCGCCGCAGGCATAGACCTGGTGGCCGGACAGGTCAGGGAAATCCGCCATCACGGCCTGGTGGACGAAGCCGGTGCGACCCTGCCAGTCATCGTCGCTGCGTGCCTCCGAGATCACTGGCACGAAACGAAACTGCGGCAGCGCGCGCGCCCATTGTTCGCACAGCTCGCGCATGTAGAGGTCGGACGGCCGCCGGCCGCCCCAGAAGAGCGTCATCGGCCGGTTGCTCCTGGCATGCACTGCCTGCTCGACGATTGCCTTGACCGGTGCAAAGCCGGTACCTGACGCGACCAGCACGATCGGCTTGTCGCTGTCCTCACGCAGAAAAAAGCTGCCGAGCGGGCCTTCGAAGCGCAGGATGTCGCGTTCCTTCATGCCGTTGAAGACATGGTCGGTGAAGACACCGCCCGGCATGTGGCGGATATGCAGGCTTACCTGTTCATCCACATGGGGTGCTGCAGCGATGCTGTAGCTGCGCCGCCGGCCATCCTTGAGGATGAATTCGACGTATTGCCCTGCGCGGTATTGCAACTTCTCGGTAGCGGGCAATTGCAGGCGCAGGATCATCACGTCGTCGGTCACGCGCTGCAGGCTGCTCACGCGCGAAGGCATCTTGCGAACAGGAAATTCACCCACGCCCGCCACTTCGCGCACCTCGATCGTCAGGTCCGATTGCGGCATGGCGCAGCACAGAAGCGACATGCCCGATTCTTCCTCGGCAGCAGGCAGGGCCTTGACCTGATGCGGGCCATGTTCGACCCGGCCCTCCAGCAGGCGCCCCTTGCAGCTGCCACAGGCGCCATTCTTGCATCCGTAAGGCAAGCCGACGCCTGCGCGCAGGGCGGCGGCCAGTACGGTGTCGCCTGTCTCGCAGACAAATACCCGGCCGCTCGGCCGGACCGTCACGTTAAAAGTCATACAATCCCGACATGAATTCATTCGTCCATCACACTGTGCCGATCGCGGCCGACACCCGTCGTCAACCTGTCGCACCGGCGCCGCGCCTCGACCGGCCGCGCCTGCTGATCCTGGGCTGCGGCGATGTCGGCATGCGTCTCTTGCCACTGGTGCGCGACCGCTTTCGCGTCTTTGCCGTTACCAGCCAGCCGGAGCGCTGCGCCGAACTGCGCGCGGCAGGCGCCGTGCCGGTGGTTGCTGACCTCGACTGCTCGGCCACCCTGGACCGCATCGCACGCCTGGCGCAGCATGTCGTGCATCTGGCGCCGCCGCAATCGGATGGCAGCATCGATCGCCGTACCCGCAGACTGGCCGCTATTTTACCCGAGGGGACGCGGCTGGTTTATGTCAGCACCAGCGGTGTCTACGGCGATTGTGCGGGTGCGCTGATCGATGAAACCCGGTCGGTCGCGCCGCGCAATCCGCGCGCGCGGCGACGGGTGGATGCCGAGCAGGTGCTGCGGCGCTGGGGCCGACGGGCCGGTGCCGGCGGTCGGGTCAGCATCCTGCGCGTGCCGGGCATCTATGCCGATGACCGCTTGCCGCTGGAGCGCCTGCGCGCCGGTACGCCGGCCTTGTTGCCGGCACAGGACGTGCAGACCAATCACATCCACGCCGACGACCTGGCGCGCATTGTCGCGCTGACCCTGTTCCACGGCCGGCCGCAGCGGGTGTATCACGCGGTCGATGATTCCGACATGCAGATGGGAGAATACTTCGATGCAGTGGCCGACGCCCGTGGCCTGCCACGCCCGCCGCGCCTGCCGCGTGCAGAGCTGGAGAAGGTAGTGTCGCCGATGCTGCTGTCGTTCATGTCCGAGTCGCGCCGTTTGGATAACGGGCGTCTGAAGCAGGAGCTTGGCATGCGGTTGCGTTACCCGACAGTAGCGGATTTTCTCGGGAAGTCGACATGAGCGGCCCACTGCACTCGGCGCCGCCGAAGGGCCGGCAATCAGTGCAGGCATCAACATCGGCACTGCACGGCGCCGATGCTTCCGCCATCAGCTTCTGGGAGAGCGACGCCATGCAGGATGCGGACTGCATCGTCGTCGGCGGCGGCCTGATCGGCCTGCAAACCGCGCTGGCGTGGCGCGATTCCCATCCCGGCGATCGGATCATGTTGTTCGAGCGCGGCTTGCTGTCCTCGGGCGCTTCCAGTCGCAATGCCGGCTTTGCCTGTTTCGGCAGCCTGACAGAGCTATTGGCGGACATCGATGCAGTCGGCATGGAGGCCACCGTCGCCCTGGTTGAAAGGCGGTGGCGCGGCCTGGCGGCCTTGCGCGGGCGTCTGGGCGACGCCGCTGTCGGCTTCGAAAATTTCGGTGGCCATGAACTGCTGACCGAATCGCAGGTGCCGGCACTGGGCCACATTCCTGAAATCAATGCGGCCCTCAAACCGGTGTTCGGAGAAGATGTGTTTCGCATCGAGCCCGAAGCGCTTGCGCGTGCCGGATTCGGGCCACTGATCCACACCCTGGTCGGCAATCGCTTCGAGTCGCAGGTGCATTCGGGACACCTGCTGCGTTGCCTGGCGTTGCTTGCTGCACGGGCCGGCATCGAAATCCACACCGGCGCCAGTGTGACGGCGATCGATGACGGCGCGCAGCAGGTGGCAGTGACGGTTTCCCCGACCGACGCTGCCGAGGGTGCGGGCACACGGCAGTTTACCGCGGCCCGGGTCGCCGTCTGCACCAACGCACTGAGCGCGCAACTGGCGCCACGGTCGGGGATCGAACCGGCACGCGGCCAAATACTGGTCACCGAACCGATCGCCGGCCTGCCATGGCGCGGTTGCTATCACTTCGACGAAGGTTTTTATTATTTCCGCAATGTCGGCGACCGGGTCATGCTGGGCGGCGCCCGCAACCGGGATTTTCAGGGCGAGCACGACACGGCGCTGGAGGTGACCGACACCATTCAGCAAGCATTGCAGACGATGCTGGAAAAAGTGATCCTGCCGGGTCGCAGCGTTCGGGTCACGCATCGCTGGGCAGGCTTGATGGGTTTCACGGTCGACAAACAGCCACTGGTGGAAATGCTGTCGCCGCATGTGGCCATCGGCTTCGGTTGCAACGGCATGGGCGTGGCCCTCGGCGCCGACATTGCGCTGCGTACCGCTATCCTGTTGGCATGAGCGCGATGCCGTCCGGGCCGGTTCGACGAATGAAACGGGAACTGGCTGCGAAGCCGGTCGGAGTGCGGCCTGTCAAGCCGACGACGTCGAGGCTGGCCGGGAAGCCTGTGCAACGCGGCAAGCAGGCACGGCCTGGCGCCGCCGTCCCTGTCGCCACCCTTTGCGCCGCCGGGTTTTTGCTGGCCCTTGCACTCGCGGTCATGTACTACCATCTCTCACCGCGTCTTTTGTGGTTGTATGGCGGCGCAAGCGTCGTCGCCGCAATCCTGTATGCGCGTGACAAGCACGCAGCAATCGCCGGCCGCCGCCGTATCCCGGAAAATACCCTGCATCTCGCAGCGCTGATCGGTGGTTGGCCAGGTGCGCTCGCTGCGCAATCGCAGTTGCGCCACAAGACCCTGAAACACGGTTTTCGCATCATTTTCTGGCTGACCGTGCTGCTCAATTGCGCAGCACTCGCCGTATTCCTGATCTACAAGGACACAATCGCATGAGCATGACCTATGAAGCCTATCTTGACGAAGTCACGACGCTGCTGACCGAGCTGCATGCGCTGGAGGATGACGCCGCCATCGCTTTGGTGATGGAGGCGCAGGAGGCGGGATTCTTCAGTACCCACGACGATCTGCCGGAGATGCGTACCCTGGAGCAGGCAACCAAGGATGTGGCCGCGCTGGTCGAGCGCAAGGAAAATCGCCAGCGCACGCAGGAGAAGCAACAGCAACGGCAGCGCCAGCGCAGCCGGGAAAAAAAGAGCGGGAAGTAGAATCGTGATGGGAATCGCGATGAAGATCAAGATAACAATTACGACGAGAATCACGATGAGAATCACGATGAACGAATCGCCGAGGCAGACCGCCGCAGCCAGCTAATGCGGCGACTCCGTGGAACCGCGCCAAGCGCACAAGCCAGCCGCCGTTCAACCCAGCGCCGCGCTGACCTTGAGGATTTCCTCGATCGTCGTGACGCCATCGACGATCTTCAATGCACCGGCGATGCGCAGCGGTTTCATGCCGTCGACGATGCTTTGCGCGCGCAAGGCGTGGGTATCGGCATCCGGCCGGATCAGCTCGGCGAATGGCTGCGACACCGACAGCAGTTCATATAATCCGGTGCGCCCCCGAAAACCGGTTTGCCGGCATTCCGGACATCCGATCGGCTGATAGATTGCCTCCGGACGGGCAACGCTCCAGCCGGCGGTCAGGCTATGCCAGGCGGCATCGGTCAATTCACCCCCGGGCGCCTTGCAATGACTGCAGAGGGTGCGCACCAGCCGCTGTGCCATCACGCCCACCAGCGTCGATTGCAGCAGGTAATGCGGCACGCCCAGCTCCAGCAGCCGCAGCACGGCAGAGGGCGCATCGTTGGTATGCAGTGTCGACAGCACCAGATGGCCGGTCAATGCCGCCTGCACCGCCATCTCGGCAGTCTCCAGATCGCGGATTTCGCCCACCATGATGATGTCCGGATCCTGGCGCATCAGCGCCCGGACCCCGTCCGCAAAACTCAGGTCGATGCCGTGCGCCACCTGCATCTGGTTGAAGGCCGGTTCGACCATCTCGATCGGATCTTCTACGGTGCAGACATTGACTTCCGACGTGGCCAGGGCCTTGAGGGTCGTATAAAGCGTGGTGGTCTTGCCGGAGCCGGTCGGGCCCGTCACCAGGATGATGCCGTGCGGCCGGCTGGTAAGCGCATCCCAGCGCAGCGCGTCGAGCGGCGGGAAACCGAGTTCGGGCAGGGTCTTGACCACGACTTCCGGATCGAAGATGCGCATGACCAGCTTTTCACCGAACGCAGTGGGCAGGGTCGATAACCTCAGTTCGACTTCCTGGCCGCCTGCGGTGCGAGTCTTGATGCGGCCGTCGAGCGGGCGGCGCTTCTCGATCACGTCCATGCGGCCGAGCAGCTTGATGCGTGCCGTCATGGCAATCAGCACCACCGCCGGCACCTGATAGACCTGATGCAGCACGCCGTCGATCCGAAAGCGCACCGATCCGAAATCGCGTTTCGGCTCCAGGTGAATGTCGGAGGCGCGCTGATCGAATGCGTATTGCCAGAGCCAGTCGACGATGTTGACGATGTGCTGGTCGTTGGCGTCGACCTGCTTGTTGTTCTTGCCGAGCTCGACCAGTTGCTCGAAATTGTTGCGTAGAGCAATGTCCTGGCCGTTGAGCTTGTTTGCGCCCTTGATCGATTTTGCCAGTGCAAAGAACTGCACCGTGTACTGCGCGATGTCGACCGGATTGGCGATCACCAGGCGCACCGTACGGCGGGAAATCTTGGCGATCTCGGCTGCCCACTCGGTTTGATACGGGTCGGCGGTGGCGATCACGAGTTCGGTCGCCGTCATGTCGACCGGCAGGATCGAGAAGCGTGCCGCATAGGCCGCCGACATGATGTCGGCCACGCGGGCAAAATCGATCTTCAGCGGATCGATCCGGTAGAACGGCAGTTCCACCTTCGCCGCCAGCCATTCGGTGAGCCATTCGACGGTGAGCTGGCGATGGGGCGGCGCCTGCATCTGCAGCTTGCATTGCGCTACTACCAGCAGCGGATGCAGGCCCGGCTTGCCATGCTTGCGGATCTCGACGGCGCGGTTGTAATGTGTCTTGACGTCGTCGCGCGCGAGGATGGCATCGTTCATCAGCCAGGTGAAAATATGCTGGAGGTCGAGTGCTCTCGGGTGGGTGCGGGAAGCCGTCGGCTGCATGGCGGTATCGATTCGAGGATGGAAGCGTTTCAAGCCTAACAGCAGTCACCGTGCGGGGTAAGTCAACAATCCGTGTTGCATTCAATCAGGGTCGCGACTGTGGTGCTTCCGGCTTATTTTTTGGTCAACATCGCTGCCAGACCCGGCCCGTCATGCCAGATTTGCAAGCCATTGACCCAGGTCTTTGCAGGCAGCTTCGTCTGCGCGACGATCTCGGCGGCGCGGGCGTGCAGCACCTTGAAATCGAGCGGCTGCTGTCGACGAAAGGCGAGCGCGATCACGTTGCCATCGTGGACTTCGGGCAAGCAGACGATCTGGGCAAAGGCATGCCGCATCGCTTTCAGATTTTTTGCGTAGCTCGGATGGTCGCCGAACAAGTTGACGGTCATGATGCCGTCCTCGCTCAAGCAGGCAGCGCAGTCGGCATAGAACGCCGGCGTGTCGAGCACCGGGCCGCGCGCGGTGGCGTCGTACAGGTCGACCTGCAGGATGTCGATGCCGCCGCGTTGCGCGCGCTGGGCGACGAATTCGCCGGCATCCATCTCCAGAATCTGCAGCCGGTCGTCTTCCGCCGGCAGCTTGAACATCGCTTCGCAAATCTGCACCACGGCGGGATTCAGTTCGACGGCGGTCACCCGTGCCTGCAAAAACTGGCGATAGCAGAATTTCGTCAACGCGCCGGTGCCGAGTCCCAGCTGCACCACATGCCGCGGCGTCTCGGCGAACAGCATCCAGCTCATCATCTGCTGCGCATATTCGAGTTCGAGCCAGTCGGGCTTTCGCAGGCGCATGGCGCCCTGCACCCATTCGGTACCAAAATGCAGGTAGCGCACGCCGTCCATCTCGGACAGCGTGACCGGTGCAAATTTCGGCTTGCGGGCGGGCTTCGGTGGCGGTGTCGCATCTGACTTGCCGGGACCGGCGCGGCGATTGGCCTGCGCTTCGATCGATTTGCGTTTGATGAGCATGCCGGATTCTACCGTAGCGATTTGCCCGCCATGCGGCAGGGTAATTCGTGATGCGTGGCGCGTCGTGCAAAAATTGATGTCATGGAATACTTTCCAAAGACATTCGAATGCTTGTTTCCCATCGAACATGTCGCTATTCTCTCTCCATCCTTGCGCATGCTTCCCGGAGAGCCCCATGAATACGATTCGCACACTACCGACTGCTGGTACCGACGAGCGCGCCATCGACCGCCTGCTCGCGCAGTACGCAGAAAGCCATCGTCATCCGCGCAATGAAGCGATCCACTGCCTGTGCGTGCCTGCCATTGTCTGGTCGGTGCTTGCGGTGTTGTGGGCGGCGCATCCGCTGGTCGCGGTTGCTTTCAGTGCCGCAGCCCTGGTGTACTACTTTCGTTTGTCTGCGGTGTTCGGCATCGGCATGCTGGTCATCAGCGTGGTCATCCTGGTGTCGCTGGCGCTGCTCACCATGGTGGCACCGGCAAGGATCCTGCCACTGGCGATCGGCGTCTTCGTCGTCGCCTGGATCGGACAATTCATCGGCCACCGCATCGAGGGCAAGAAACCGTCGTTCTTCGACGACCTGCGTTTCCTGTTGATCGGGCCGCTGTTCGTGCTCGGCGTGCTCTACCGGCAGCTGCATGTCCGGTATTGAAGCGCAGACAGCGGGCATGCGCATCGTGGTGCTGGGTGCCGGCTCGATCGGTTGCTATGTCGGCGGCGCGCTGGCGGCAGCAGGCGCCGACGTGGTGCTGGTCGGACGGGCGCGGATGCAGGCACGCATCCTGGCGCACGGCCTGATCCTGACCGATGCGACCGGTGCTGCCGCGACCCTGGCCGCCGACCGCGTGCAGTTCACGCAAGACCCGTCGGTGCTGGCGAGCGCCGATCTGGTGCTGGTGACGGTCAAGAGCGCCGACACGGACACGGCTGCCGCGCTGGTGACACGGCACGCGAGCGCCGAGGCACTGGTGCTGAGCCTGCAGAATGGTGTCGGCAATGTCGAACGCCTGCGTGTGCGGGCGCCGGGTGACGCTGCCGGACCCCATGTACTGGCAGGGATGGTGCCATTCAATGTCGTCCAGCTCGATGGCGGCCGGCTGCATCGGGGCACGGCGGGTGAACTGATGGTGGAGGCGTCACCGCGTCTTGCTCCCTGGCTGCCGTTGTTCGCTCGGGCGCGGCTACCGCTCCAGGAGCGCGCCAATTTCACCGCGATCCAGTGGGGCAAGCTGCTGATCAATCTGAACAACGGCATCAATGCGCTGGCAGGCATTCCGTTGCAACAGCAGTTTTCGCAGCGTGGTTACCGGCGCTGTCTGGCAGCGTTGATCGACGAGGGGCGAACGATCCTCGAAGCGGCCGGCATCCATCCCGCCAAGGTGGTGAAACTCGGCCCGCGCATGCTGCCGCATGTGCTGCGCCTGCCGGATTTCCTTTTCAGGCGGGTGGCAGCGCCGATGCTCAAGATCGATCCGGAAGCACGTTCGTCGATGTGGGAGGACCTGGAGGCCGGTCGGCGCACCGAAGTCGATTACCTCAATGGCGCCATCGTGACCGTTGCCGAACGCATCGGACGCGGCGCGCCCTGCAACGCCCGCATGGTGGCCCTGATCCGCGCAGCAGAACAGGGCGCGCGCGCGCCGATCGACGGGGATCGGCTGTATCGCATGCTCACGCGGGCCGGATGAAAAAAGACCGCTGCCACATCAACGCGGCAGCGGTCTTTTTGATGACGATGACCGATCGGTCAGCGGCTTGCCAATTCCAGCAGCATGGCGTTCAAGCGCCGCACGAAACCACTCGGATCAGCCAATGCGCCGCCCTCGGCCAGCAGTGCCTGGTCAAACAGGATGTTGGCCCAGTCGTCGAACTTGCCGCCTTCGTACTGCAGGCGCTGCACCAGCGGGTGATCCGGATTGATCTCCAGGATTGGCTTCGATTCCGGTGCATTCTGGCCGGCCGCCTTCAACATGCGCATCAGGTTGCCGGACAATTCATTCTCGTCCGCTACCAGGCAGGCCGGTGAATCGGTGAGCCGGAAAGTCACGCGCACATCCTTGGCTTTGGCGTCGAGCGCCGTCTTCATCTTGCCGACCAGGTCCTGATACTGCACTTCGGTCTCTTCATGCTGCTTCTTTTCGGCCTCATCCTCGAGCAGGCCGAGATCGAGCCCGCCCTTGGCTACCGACGCCAGCTCCTTGCCCTCGGCATCCTGCAGGAATGACAGCATCCACTCATCGACGCGGTCGGTCAGCAGCAGCACTTCGACGCCTTTCTTGCGGAAGATTTCCAGATGCGGACTGTTCTTGGCCGCGGCATGGGTCTCGCCGGTGGCGTAATAGATCTTGTCCTGGCCTTCCTTCATGCGCGCCACGTAATCGGGAAATGACACGGTCTGTGCCTCGCCATCGTTGTCGGTCGAGGCAAAACGCAGCAGCTTGGCAAGACGCTCCTTGTTGCCGGCATCTTCGCCGATGCCTTCCTTTAGCACCTGGCCGAACTCTTTCCAGAAGGTGGCGTACTTGTCCTTTTGCTCCTGCTCTTCCGCATTCGCCAGGTCTTCCAGCATCGACAGCACCCGCTTGGTCGAGCCTTCGCGAATCACGCGCACATCGCGCGACTCCTGCAGGATCTCGCGCGAGACGTTCAGCGGCAGATCGTTCGAATCGATCACGCCTTTCACGAAACGCAGATAGACCGGCATCAGCGCCTCGGCATCGTCCATGATGAAGACGCGCTTGACATACAGTTTGATGCCGCCGCGCTTGTTGCGGTCCCACAGGTCGAACGGCGCGCGGGCCGGGATGTAGAGCAGCTGGGTATATTCGCTTCGGCCCTCGACCCGGTTGTGCGTGTAGGTCAGCGGTGCTTCGAAATCATGCGAGACGTGCTTGTAGAACTCCGTGTATTGCTCCGGCGTGATCTCGGACTTGCTGCGGGCCCAGAGCGCGCTGGCCTGGTTGACGGTTTCCAGTTCATCGCGCACCACGGTTTCTTTTTTCTCTTCGTCCCATTCTTCCTTGGCCATCCGGATCGGCAGCGAGATATGGTCCGAATACTTGCGGATGACGGACTTCAGTTTCCAGGCCGAAAGAAATTCGTCTTCGCCTTCACGCAAGTGCAGGGTGACGCTGGTGCCGCGCCCGGTCCGCTCGATCCGTTCGACCGTGAAGTCGCCGGCGCCTTCGGACTCCCACCGCACGCCGGCGTCTGCGGGCGTGCCGGCGCGGCGGCTCTCGACCGTGATGCGGTCGGCCACGATGAAGGCGGAATAGAAACCGACGCCGAACTGGCCGATCAGCGCCGCATCTTTCTGCTGGTCGCCGGAGAGTTTGGAAAAGAATTCCCGGGTGCCGGATTTGGCGATCGTTCCCAGGTGCTCGATGGCGTCCTCGCGGCTCATGCCAATGCCGTTGTCGGCGATCGTGATGGTGCGCGCATCCTTGTCGAAACCAATGGTGATCTGCAGGTCGGGATCGTTTTCAAACAGGGCGGCATGGTTGATGGCTTCGAAGCGCAGCTTGTCGGCAGCGTCCGACGCATTCGAAATCAATTCGCGCAAGAAAATTTCCTTGTTCGAATACAGGGAATGAATCATCAGTTGCAGCAGCTGTTTGACTTCTGCCTGGAATCCCAGTGTTTCTTTTTCGGCGACGGCCATGTTCGTACCTCGGATAGGATGATGGGTGAAAGACGAAGCCCTTTGGCAAGCAGACCGTGTTCATCCGGAACGTCGTGCTGTTTGCCACAAATTACGTGCTGGACGGGATCTTGGGGCGACAAGCGCAATTTCAAGCGCCGGAGATGCGTGGACCGATGCGGCCGGGCCCGGGTCCGCGCCATCAAGTTAACATTTTGACGATGGCTGGTCGAGGTACGATCTGTCTTGCCCGACTGCGGCCCGGCCAAAGACGTCCCGCAAGCCGGCCGAATTTGCGATAATTGCCCTTCAACAGGAGTATCCATGTCCATCGCTCAACAACTTGCCGCGCGCAACATCGTGCTGCCGGCCGTATCCGCGCCCGCTGCCGCTTACGTCATGCATGTGCAGACCGGCAATCTGGTGTTCTTGTCCGGCCACATTGCCAAGAGAGACGGCAAGCCATGGGTTGGCCAGTTCGGGCGGGACATCTCGACCGACGAAGGCAAGCTGGCTGCCCGGGCCGTTGCCATCGACCTGATGGCGACACTCCAGTCGGCCTGCGGCGGCGACCTGAACCGGGTGCGCCGGATCATCAAGCTGATGAGCCTGGTCAATTCAACCGGTGATTTCACGGAGCAGCACCTGGTGACCAATGGCGCGTCCGAACTGTTGGGCGAGGTTTTCGGCGAGCGCGGCAAGCATGCCCGTTCCGCTTTTGGCGTGGCGCAGATCCCGATGGGCGCCTGCGTCGAGATCGAGCTGATTGCCGAAATCGACTGAGAAAAGCCCGTCCCGGCGCAAGCCGTTGCAACTCGACCATTCCGACTGACCCGAACGCAAGGCGCTGCATGAAACCTGAACACCCGCATCCGATCCAGTGGCGTTTCTCCGAACGTGCCCAGCAACTGCAGAGTTCGGCGATTCGGGAAATCCTGAAGATCACGATGCGGCCGGAAATCATTTCGTTTGCCGGCGGCTTGCCGTCACCGCTGACCTTCCCGGTCGAGACCATGCGTGCTGCCTACGACACCGTGCTCTCACGTGAAGGCAAGGTCGCCTTGCAATACGGACCGTCGGATGGCTATGCGCCGCTGCGCGCCTGGGTCGCCGATTCCCTGTCGACTGACGACTGCACCATCGCGCCGGAGCAGGTGCTGATGGTGTCGGGCTCGCAGCAGGGTCTGGATTTGCTGGGCAAGGTCCTGATCGACGAAGGCAGCCGTATACTGGTCGAGACACCGAGCTACC
>JAYTLK010000044.1:0-4651 GCA_043729515.1 Herminiimonas sp. | reverse complement strand
GTCCGCGCCCGCGTCGGGCACGCCGGGCGCCCCTGCAGGAATGGCGGGAGGCGAAACGCGGCCGGCACCATCGAGCGACATGGAGGCAAACGAGCGGTTGAAATCGATGGGCATGGCATGTCTCCAAATGACGTTGTTGAACGAACAATATCCGGGTTGAGCCCGTTCAGCCTTGAGACTGCACAACCAGATGCATTCAATCCGAAGAAAGGCATGGAGATGCGATGTGATGGAACATACGTCCGGCACTGGCGTCCAAGCGCATGCACCCGGTTCCGCAAGCAGCAGCGGTTTCGCGAAGGAACAGGTCGCAGCGTATAATCGCGGGGGCCTGCCGCTGGCGCCGATCGTCTCGCGCTGCCGGGCGCCCCTCTTATTGAATCGAGTTTTCCACCATGTCCGAACCCTTGTCTATGCCCGAATCGACCCTGGCTGCGGCCGCGCCATTGCCCGAAGTGCGTTTTGCCGACTTCGGTCTTGCACCGGAGATCCTGCGTGCGCTGACCGATCAGGGCTACGTGCATCCGACACCGATCCAGGCGGAGGCGATTCCGGTAGTCTTGCAAGGCCGGGACGTGATGGGGGCGGCGCAAACCGGCACCGGCAAGACCGCCGGGTTTTCGTTACCGATCATTCAGTTGTTGCTGCAACATGCCAGCCCCAGCATGTCGCCGGCACGCCATCCGGTGCGGGCATTGATCCTGACCCCGACCCGGGAGCTGGCCGATCAGGTGGCCGAGAACGTGAAGGCCTATTCGCGTCATACCCCGCTGCGTTCGACTGTCGTGTTCGGCGGCATGGACATGAAGCCCCAGACCGTGATCCTGCGCGGCGGCGTTGAAATCGTCATCGCCACGCCCGGCCGGCTGCTCGATCACGTCGAGCAGAAGAACGTTTCGCTCGGGCAGGTGCAGATCCTGGTGATGGACGAAGCCGACCGCATGCTCGACATGGGCTTTTTGCCCGATCTGCAGCGCATCATCAACCTGTTGCCGAAGAAGCGGCAGAATCTGATGTTTTCGGCGACGTTTTCTACTGAGATCAAGCGTCTTGCAGGAAGCTTCCTGAACGATCCGGTGACGATCGAAGTCGCGCGCAGCAACGCCACCGCCGATCGGGTGACGCAGGTGGTCTACAAGATCGATGAAGAACACAAACGCGACGCCGTCGCCCATCTGATTCGCGGCCGGGACTTGAAACAGGTACTGGTGTTTTCCAACACCAAGATCGGCGCCTCGCGCCTGGCGCGCCAGTTGGAACAGGAAGGCGTCAAGGCATCGGCGATCCATGGCGACAAGACGCAATCAGAGCGCATGGCGGCCCTGGAAGCCTTCAAGAAGGGCGACATCGACGTGCTGGTGGCGACCGACGTTGCCGCGCGCGGCCTCGATATCTCCGACCTGCCGTGCGTGATCAATTTCGATTTGCCCTACAACGCCGAAGATTACGTGCACCGGATCGGCCGCACCGGCCGCGCCGGCGCATCGGGTGACGCCATTTCGCTCTATTCGGCCAAGGATGAGCGGTTGCTGGTTGATATCGAGAAGATGATCAAGCATAAGTTCGTGCCGGCGGAATTGGCGGGATTCACGCCGCATGCGAATCGGGCCAGCAGTGGCAACGGCGGCAGCAGTGCCGGATACGGCGGGAACGATGGAAGCGGTGGAAGCGGAACTACTGGCGGAAGCAAGGGCGGCTCAACCAGCGAGCGTGTGGAGCGCGGCGAACGCCGGCCCCGGCGCGACGAGCCGGTCCTCGGCGCCGGCCCCAATGCGGCGGGCAGTACGCCGGTGCGCAGTGCCTACGGCGCGCCTCGGCGGGAGAAAGTCGATCCGTGGTTTCTCAAACCTTATGAGCCAAGCGTGAGCGCGTCGCCGCCACCGGCCGATGCAGTCAATGCGATCAAGCCCGGCAAGGCCAAGGTTGCTGCCTTGCTGGGTGGCACGCCCAAGCGCTGAGGTGGTTTCAGCAGCCGGGGGCGATCCGCGCTGCCCACTGCGGTAGCGCTTGCTTCCAGAATTCCTGTACCGATCCGCATGTTGCAATCTGCAGACCCAGTACCTCGGCCGCATTGCACAGCATCCTGACCGGATCCTGCAGATCGAGGGCTGCAGCGCCTGTCTGCTTGGACAATTTTTCACCGGCGGCATTGCGTACCAGCGGCGTGTGCAGGTAACGCGGCGTCGGCAGGCCGAGCAGGCGTTGCAGCCAGATCTGGCGCGGGGTGGAGTCGAGCAGGTCCATGCCGCGCACGACATCGGTTACCTGCTGATCGGCGTCATCGACCACCACTGCCAGCTGATAGGCCCAGAAGCCATCTGCGCGCCGCAGGACGAAGTCGCCAACATCCCGGGCCAGATCCTGCCGTTGAACGCCGCAGGCACGGTCGATGAAGCAAACAGCGTCATCCGCAGATACACCTGCGATCTGCCAATTTTCTGCTTGCGCTTCCGGTACGCGCACCCGCCAGGCCCGCGCCGATCTTCCAGCCGGCATCCCATGGCGGCAGATGCCGGGATAAGGCTGCGCCGCCTGCAGAGGCGCCAGCGAGGCTCCCCGCATGCCGAGCGAATCGGCGATTTCCCTGCGCGAACAGGCGCACGGATACACCATCGCCTGCGCGTCCAGACGGGCGAAGGCGGCTGCATACGCTGCGCCGCACTGACTCTGCCTTGTCACCTTCCCATCCGACACCATGCCAAAGGCAACCAGTGTCTGCAGGATATGGTCGGCAGCACCGGGCACCGTACGCGCTTCATCCACATCTTCGATGCGGATCAGCCAGCGCCCGCCATGCGCCCGCGCATCGAGCCAGCTTGCCATGGCCGCCACGAGAGAGCCGGCGTGAAGCGGCCCGGACGGCGAAGGCGCAAAACGGCCGACGTAGGTTCTGACAGCCCTCTCGCCGGACCGGCCGGCGTTCACAACGGGGCCATTGGCTAGACCACCGCCGACACCATCCGAGTCGCGCCGCGCATCGCCAACTGCATTCATCGACGCGCTCATTTCAGCAGCCGCGACTGCGTGCTCGGCTCCTCCAGCTGTTGCACGAACCACTTGAGCGATTTGCTGCGCGACGCAGTGCGCCATGCAAAATGCGCGACGCCACGCGGCTTCGGCTCCGAGGTGATTTTCTCGATCAACAGGCCTGACGCCAGATACGGCGCCGCCAGGGTGCTGGGCAAGTGGCCACACCCAAGGCCGGCCAGCTGCGCGCTCAGCTTGGCCTGCAGCGATGGCACCGTCAAGGTGTCCTGACCATTGAGGAGACCCGCCGTCATGCGCGGCAAGGCGCGGCCGGTGTCGGCTACCGCCACGGCCCGGTATTGCTGCAACAGCGACGCCTGAATCGGCTCGACGACTGCTGCCAGCGGATGATGCGGCGCCACCGCGAACACCCACGACATCTCGCCCAGCGGCCGGATCTGGAAGCCCCCGCTCATGCGGATCAGATCCGGACCATCATAAGGCGCGCCGATGGCCAGGTCGGCATCCCCGCGCAACAGCGACTCCCACACCCCCGACAACACTTCCACGGAAAAGCGCAGCCGGGTACCGGAACCCTGGCGATCGAAATCTGCGATCAGCGGCAACAGGTTATCGAAGGGGATGATGCTGTCGACCACGATGCGCAGCTCCACGCCCCACCCGCTGGCGGTGCGCTTGACCCGCTGTTCCAGGTCGTCGGCGGCCCGCAGCAGATGGCGGCCCTCGGTCAGCAGCTCCAGGCCGGCGGCAGTCAGCTTGGCGCGATGGCCCCGGCGGTCGAACAGCAGCAGGTCGAGGTCGTCTTCCAGCCGCCGCACGGTGTAGGTCAGGGCCGATGGCACCCGGTCGAGCGCGACGGCGGCAGCCGCAAAGCTGCCTTTGCGGTCGATCATGTCGAGAATCCGGAGTGCTTCGAGGGTCAGGTTCATGGACTGAAATATCGTTCAGTTATTTTGAATGACTAGTCCGGAATTATGCCCTTTTTCTACGCTGGCCAAGTCGATATAGTATGGTCATCGCAGGAGGGTCGGCCAGGGTACCGGCTGGTTACCGCACTGCACACCCAGGAGAAAGACACCATGATCGACCTTCGCAAGGCAGACCAGCGCGGCCACGCCAACCATGGCTGGCTCGACTCACATCACAGCTTTTCATTTGCGGACTACCATGATCCGGAGCACATGAGTTTTGGCCCGCTGCGGGTGATCAACGAAGACCGCATTACCCCAGGCGCAGGCTTCGGCACCCACGGGCATCACGACATGGAAATCATCAGCTACGTGCTCGACGGCGAGCTGGCGCACAAGGACAGCATGGGCACCGGCAGCGTGATCCGCCCCGGCGACGTGCAGCGGATGAGCGCCGGCAGCGGCGTGAAGCACTCGGAATTCAATCACTCGCAGGAGAAGGGCGCGCATTTTCTGCAGATCTGGATCGAGCCAAATGTCACGGGGATCGCACCGAGTTACGAAGAAAAGCGGTTTCCGGCGGAAGAGAAGCAGGGGCGGCTGCGGGTGGTTGCGTCCAGCGATGGCCGGGAGGGGTCGGTGACGATTCACCAGGATGCCTGTCTGTATGCCGGGTTGTTCGATGGCGCGCAGGAGGCCGAATTGCCGCTGGGGCCGGGGCGCCTGGCCTACGTGCATGCGATCAAGGGCGAAGT